>CAYTWK010000267.1:0-2891 GCA_964442095.1 uncultured Caulobacteraceae bacterium
GGGCTTTCTACGCTAGGCCTAAATTCCTAGCACAATTTATTGAATTGGAATAACCTACAGAGTGCCTCAAGCATAAGCCACCCAACTCATAGCATCTTTGACCGCTTCTTCTAATGTTTCACTTTGAAAATTTGCGATTAATGGGTCAATGTTTGCGTTTGGACCTGAATATTTTATTTCGCTATCGAAAACGAAAACATCAACTTCATCTTCTTCATTTAATTCAAAATAGAAATCCAAATTTTGATTTAGGTTTGCGGCTTCAAATGTTGTTTCCGACAATTGAGTTATCTTATAGCCACCAATTTCAACTTCTTGCTTCTGCATATTAAATTCCTTCAAATCAATTTGAAGATCCTATCAAATCAGATCGCAATTGCAAGTAGTAATTACCAAAGAAAGCCATTTTGAAAAAAGTTAGAATAGTGCACTGCAAACCCCTCTCCCCTTGGGGGAGAGGTTGGGTGAGGGGTTGGTAGGATAGTTGAAAATGTTTAGATATCTCTTTGAATCTTGAATGAATTGCCATGCTAAATTCAACTTATTTCTCACTCTATTGATTATACCCCTCACCTAGCCTCTCCCCAATTTGAAAACACCTGTGTTTTCAACAAAATTAAAGCGGAGAGGGACTGGTAGTTACTAACGCCCTTTAGAATTCAAAATACAATATATTTCATGGTGTATTATCGCCAAACATCCATCCAAATTGTCATTTATTTCATTATTCCAAAAGCGAATTACTTTAAAGCCTTCGGTTTCCAAATGCGTGGTTCGCACATCGTCTTGCGGGTTATTGAGATGCTGCCCACCATCAATTTCAATAATCAAAGAAAGTTCAAGACAGACAAAATCAACTATATAGCGCCCCAAAATTGTATGCTGGCGCCGAAATTTGTGGCCGGTCTTTTGAGCACGAAGGGATTGCCAAAGTTTGCTTTCAGCTTTTGTCGGTTCGCTGCGCATTTTTCGTGCGCGGCCGAGCATCAAGTCTGAATATTTGCGGTGCGGCATTTACCCCTCAACGTTTCGCCACCACGCCCTTTGACATTACGAATTTAACATTGCGCATTACGCTAATATTTTTTGTGGGATCGCCATCAACCGCGATTATATCAGCCACTTTGCCAGTTTCGATTGTGCCAATTTCGCTTGATAGCCCTAAATGCTCGGCGGCGACAATTGTTGCCGAATGAAGCGCCTCGGTTGGTGTAAAGCCCGCCTCGACCATTAATTCAAGTTCGCGCGCATTATCCCCATGTTTGGAGACGCCGCTATCAGTGCCAAACGCGATTTTTACACCGCCCTTTTTTGCTGTCCGTAGCATATCCATCATTAATGGCCCGACTTGGCGCGCCTTTGCCTTTTGCGCGGGCGTTAAAGGCGAATTAGGCGCCGCGGCCATTTCGACAACTGTTGCACCGGCCAAAACCGTAGGCACGAGATATGCACCCTTAGCCTTGAAGAGTGCGACGGTTTCACCATCGAGGTATGAACCATGTTCAATTGAATCAAAGCCCGCCCGCAAAGCCGCCTCTATGCCCTGCTTTGAATGGGCATGCGCGGTAACTTGGCGGCCCATAGAATGCGCGGCCTCGGCGATTGCCTTTAGTTCGTCGTCCTCTAGCTGCTGCGCAAGCCCTGCGGCGGTGTTGGATAATACGCCGCCAGTTGCTGTTACCTTTATAATATCTGCGCCCATATGCACTTGTTCGCGTGCGGCTCTTCGGCAATCATCCGCGCCATTACAAACCCCCTCACTCTTCAGCAGGTGCATAATGTCTTCGCGGTAGCCATGAACATCGCCGTGACCACCACTAGCGGAAATCGATTGACCAGCGGCAAGAATGCGCGGCCCGATAATTTGCCCCGCGTTAATTCTATCACGCAAAGAGAAAATAGCGCGGTTTCCTTGCGCACCCATGTCGGCTACCGTGGTAAAGCCAGCGTCCAAGGTTTTGCGCGCATTCAGCATAGCTTCAAAGCCCCAGTCGGCATCTTCGCGGGTTACCGCCACAAGGCGCGAATTGGCCCCCAGTTCGTGGGTCAGATGGACATGGCTATCGATTAGGCCGGCCATTACGGTTTTGTCTTTTAGGTCGATTATTTCATCATTTTCGCGGCGTTCGTTTACAAAGCCCGCGCGGATTTCCATAATCTTTCCATTTGACACCAAAATGGTTTGATTGCTCAAAATTGGGCCATTGGTTTTGGCAATCAATTTGCCCGCCAAAATATAGGTTACGCTCGGTGGATTGGGCGGAACCGCATTTTGCGCGATTGCGCTATTTGCCAACATGCTAGCGCCAATCGCCATTATGCTTGAGAGAATGAATTTTCGCATGAATGCCCCCGAAATAAAATTATTGCGGCAGACTAAGCGAGTTTCATATTTTCGCAAGTGTTCTTTTTTGGCACTATGATAGATTTATTTTGATGCAACAATCTTGAGGTTTGGACGCAGATTAATCGCCGGATCAGGTGGGATTAATGCCGTCAAACTAAAGCGCAATGCTGGCTTTACAATGTCATAATTGGCGGCCAAGGGCGAAAACAGCCCCAAAATCCGCGTAGTTCCGGTCTTTTCCATTAAGGGCAAGAATACCATTTCAATATCGCATCTTTGGCGAATACCATTGCCGAATGCTGCGGCGCGCGCCAATGCAGGGCCCGGGTGGGCAATAGAGGCCTCTAATAGAGCGCGCAAAAGAACCTTGTCGGCACCATAAAATATTGATCCAATTTCATGATCCCTAAGGTCGCGGCCTGTCCATTCCTTCAGTTCACGGCCAACTGTTTTAAACACGAATACACCTTCGGCAACTCTGACGGCCATGAAAAGACGCGAAGAAATGCCCGCCGCATTGGTTTGGCGAATATTGTCATAGGCA
>CAYTWK010000268.1:0-1558 GCA_964442095.1 uncultured Caulobacteraceae bacterium
AGGCTTGACCTTCACCCCGCACTTTCCTTAATGTGGCGTGCTAATTTATATGTGTTGCAAAAACGGACGATATGACAAAACAAACATTAAAATTCATTTCTATTGCACCATATGACGCGAATTATGACCCGTTATTGGGGCGCAATGTCATTGAATCTGTTGACAATACTTTAGATGAAAAGCCGATTATAGCTTCTGGTTCGGTATTTGATGACCCAGAGCTCGATTTTGCTTATGTTGCGCCAAATGATTTGGTTAGTTCGGATTTAAAGGCCACGAAAATTGATGAAGAACACATAAGCCCTGAAATAGAGGCTGCGCCATATCATCACGAAGAATTGCCGATTGATGCAACAGTCGAAATTGCGCCCGAAGGCGATAACGACCAAATTATCGAAATTGAAACGCAAGAAATTGGCACCACCGCCGAGCCGAGTGAAATTGAAAACGAGCGGGTATTTGAAGCTGAGCTTAATGGCGAGCATCGCGAAAGCGAAAGCAACACAGCTCATGAAATTTCAGATATTGAAAATATTTCTATAAAAGAAGTTCCAAGCGAAAACGAAATTTCTCAGACAGCAGATAATGAAATATCTCAAAATTATCCATATTCCGATGAAGAAAAACGAGATTATATTGAAGCCAATGAATTCTCGTCCCTAGAAAATAAAGAATGGTCAAATCAAAATGACCTAGAAAAACTATTTGACCCAGTGCCCGCGAGCGAAGAAAAAGCCAAATCCAATGGAATTTTTGGCGCCATATTGGCCGGTGGCATGAAACGCTTTAGAGATTTGGGGCCAATTCTAGGAAGAAAGGACAAACCTGTTTTAGATATTGGCCCAATATTGGCAAAAAGTGCAGATTCGGAAGATGATATCGCCAAGATTGATGCAAATAGCGATATCGGCGATGATCTGTTCAAAAAGCCATTATTTGGCAAAAAGCGCGCGACATCGCCCGTAGCAGAAGAAGTATTTGCGGATCCAATTTTTGGCGAAAAGCAAAATAATGAGCGCGAAATCATCGATTTATGGGCCAAAACCGACTTGCCCACGAAAGATGCTCATGAATCTGTGCCTTACGAAGATGAGACAACTAGAACCGAACCAATAGATGAAGTTCAATCTAGTGATAGCCAAGCCGAAGCCGAAAAAATCGGGTCCGAACTGATTTATGATAAGACGGAAGTGGACTTTGACAGTCATCAAGAAGCCGAAGACACTTCGCAACAATTGGCTGAAAGCGTTGATAATAATAGAGAAACCGAGGGTTTAACTGATCCACAGACCTATGAGATTGAAACCACGGCGGACGAAAATGAAAGTCCAATAGAGGAAATTGATAGCCCCGCACCCGAAAATACAAAAGAAGAAATATCCTCTGAAGGCCATAGCCAATTTCAAGAGGAATTAAGCCAAGCCGCCCAAAGCGAAGACGATGCGCTTGTCGGTGAAAATAAATCCGCGGCCGAAGATTTTGTGCAAAACGATATAAATCCAGAGGATAATTCTCCAGAAAATATAGATGAAAACGTTCAAACTCGCGGCGATATTCT
>CAYTWK010000268.1:1568-2874 GCA_964442095.1 uncultured Caulobacteraceae bacterium
CAGAAAGAACAAGCCAAAAGAGAAGCCAAAAGAGAAAAAGCGCGTTCAGAGGCGCTGCGCAATAATCGCAAAAAGAAAAGACTAAACCCGATTAGCTTCTTTGCAGCGACCTTTCTAACTGGCGTATTTGCTATTCTAACCTTATCGGCAATGCTTGCGCCACTTGGTGCGCCATTTGACTCAATTTCCTTTGGTCGTTGGTATATTGCGACAATTGGCCTGATTAGTGCCTTGCTTTGGCTTTCGATGCGATATTGGGTAATGGGGATTATAACTTCTCTATTATTGATATTTAATCTAATGGCCTTTGTTCCCTCAATTGGTGCTGCACCACGCGGTGGAAAGGCGCAAAAGACTATCGGCTGGGTAGATCTAAATAATTCAACCCGCGCCTTTGAAAAAGCCATAAAAGAAGCAGAAAGCAATAATACTGATATTTTGTTTCTTGCGCGCGCCAATCTAACAAGAATCCCAGCGAATTGGGTATTACTGCAGGCGCCAATTCGCAATGATCCCAATTCTATTACTATATTGTCAAAGGGCAATTGGGCCGCGGCAACACTTGTTGGGGAACCAACAATGGCGCGACTAATTGATAATTCACTTACAATCATTGCGGTAAATCCAACCGATCCTTCACGATCAAAGGAGAAGCAGGCGGATAGAGAATCCATGATAAACCGCGCTGCCGCGCGCACTGGCACGCAAGAAACCCCTGTCATTAGTATTGGTAGCTTTGACGAGCCGGCATGGTCGCGTCAAATGACAATCTTTGCCCAAAATGGCCAAGTAAGGCGCGTGCGCTGCGGCGGGTTTTTAGGTTCCACTGTCAATAATGGACTATTCAATCTAGCGCCAGATCACGCATTTACGCGCGGATTAATAGTATCAAAATGCAATATTGGAAGCGCAATGCCAGACGGAGCGCATCGTCCAATCTGGCTCTCGGTTCGCGCTGAAACCGCACCTGCCAGATAGTTTCGCACCGGTGGCGGCGAAAAATCAAACATCTCAAATAAACGCGCCGAATAAAAATGGGCGGCAGGATAGTCCTACCGCCCACTTTTAAGCTAACATAAAAATTAGCCAAACATTGATTGTGACATTGTCATAGCTGCCAACATGGGCACACTAAGCAAAGTATTTACTCGTGAAAACAACATTGCTGTTCTTGCTGCTGCGGGCTTTTTCTCTGCATCAGCTTCTACTAGGCCTAAAGCAATCTTTTGATTTGGCCAAATAACAAACCAAACATTAAACCACATAATTGTTGCAAGCCACATTCCTATGCCAATAAAAGTGTGCT
>CAYTWK010000269.1:0-2841 GCA_964442095.1 uncultured Caulobacteraceae bacterium
TTATTGCCATTTAATCAGTTTTCAAAAGATTTGGATAAAATCGGCATTGCCTGCGCAGTTTTGGCGGCAATTGGCTGGGCGGCATATATATATTGGGGGCATCATCTCGGCAAGAATATTGAGGGTCTAAGCGCCGTTGCAATCGGCATTTTAATCTCGAGTATGGTCACTGTCCCGTGGGGCATTATTGATGCCGGCGAAAAATTACTATCACCAAATATTCTAATGTTCGGGATAATTCTTGCTCTGCTTTCGAGTGCTATTCCATATAGCATTGAAATGATGGCGCTAAAGAAACTAACGCGGCAAAATTTCTCCCTCCTTATGAGCCTAGAGCCAGCATTTGCCGCTCTGGCGGGCGCTATTTTGCTAAATCAAATATTAAATCCATTGCAAATGATCGCGGTTAGCTTAATAGTATTGGCATCCATGGGCAGCACAATTTTCAATCAGACAGAGCAAGTGAAAATATAGGATATAATATGGCAGGGCCACTTCAAGGTATAAGGATTATCGAACTTGCGGGCCTTGGCCCTGCGCCATTTGCTGGTATGATGCTCGGCGATAATGGTGCCGAGATTATACGCATAGAGCGCTTTGGCGCAATGGGTCTGCCAAATGATCCATTGGCGCGAAACCGCAAATCGATTGCGATTGATATGAAAAGCGAGAGCGGGATTGATATTGTCCGTAGGCTGATTAAATCCGCCGATGGCCTTATAGAGGGCTTTCGCCCGGGCGTGATAGAACGTATGGGAATTGGCCCAGATGTCCTTTTAAAGGATAATCCAAACCTTGTAATTGGCCGCATGACTGGTTGGGGGCAAACAGGCCCATACTCAATGGCGGCGGGGCATGACATAAATTATATCGCGCTTTCTGGTGCGCTTTCAACTTGTGGCCGTAAGGGTGGACAGCCAAGTGCGCCCGTTAATTATCTTGGAGATTTTGGTGGTGGCGGCATGGTCTTGGCCTTTGGCATGGTATCGGCGCTTTTGGCGGTTAAAAATGGCGCAAAAGGTCAAGTGATTGATTGCGCTATGACAGATGGATCGGCGGCACTCTCGGCAATGACTTGGGGCTTCAAAAACGCTGGTCTTTGGCGCGATGAATTGGGTGTCAATATGCTTGATAGCGGCGCGCATTATTATGATACTTATGAAACCAAAGATAATAAATGGATTTCGATAGGCTCGATAGAGCCGCAATTTTATGCGCTTTTACGCACTCTAACTGGCACTGATACTGACAAGGATTTTGATGCCCAACAAAATCCGCAAAATTGGCCAGCTCTAAAAGATAAACTAAGCACGATTTTCAAATCCAAAACCCGGGCTGAATGGTGCGCCCTTATGGAGCATACTGATGTCTGCTTTGCACCGGTTCTTAGCCTTGATGAGGCCAAAGCCCACCCCCATAATATTGAGCGCCAAACTTTCATTGAGGTTGGGGGTAAAACCCAGCCTGCACCGGTTCCAAAATATTCAAACACTATAAATGATGCGCCAATTCCGGCCAAGCAATCGGGCGCGGATTCAGTCGCAATCCTAGAAAGCCTTGGGCTTTCAAGCGATGAAATTTCAAATCTTAAATCACAAAACATAATCAAATAGGGGCGGAAAATATGCAAATCTCAAATGGAATATCGGCGGTTATAACGGGCGGTGCATCGGGCCTAGGGGAGGCAACTGCGCGCGCGCTTGCCATGCTTGGGGTAAAGGTCGCAATCTTTGATATGAATGAAGAGCGCGGCGAAAAAGTCGCGGCTGAAATCGGCGGGCTATATTGCCCAACCAATGTTACTTCGGATGAAAGTGTCGCCGCATCATTCGAACGGGCGCGTACAATCAATGGCCAAGAGCGGATTTTGGTAAATTGCGCCGGAATTGGCGGCCAAGCCAAAACCGCATCGCGCGATAAAGAAACTGGCGCGCCAAAGCATTTCCCGCTTGGGGTTTTTGAAAAAGTCATTGCGGTAAATTTGGTCGGTAGTTTTCGCTGTGGTGCGAATGCCGCCAAAGGAATGTTGGAACTAGAACCACTAGAGGACGGAATGCGCGGCATAATAATTAATACCGCATCAGTTGCCGCCCAAGACGGGCAAATTGGCCAAGCCGCCTATTCAGCATCAAAAGGCGGTATAGTCGGCATGACTTTGCCAATGGCGCGCGATTTATCGGGCGACGGAATACGCGTAAACACAATAATGCCCGGAATATTCGAAACCCCATTAATGGCCGGTATGCCCGAAAATGTAAAAGCCGCATTATCCGCAAGCGTGCCCTTTCCCAAGCGCATGGGCATCCCGAGTGAATTTGCGTCTTTAGTGGTTGAAATGGTCCGCAATAACTATTTCAATGGGGAGTGTGTGCGACTAGACGGTGCCATCCGCATGCCGCCAAAATAGCCGCGTTCTTTTTAGCCAATTTCGCCAAGTTTTGCTTTGGCAATACGTCCAGTATTGCCTTTCGCAAGAACTTGCCGCCTTGTCTAAAAATTCCTTCGGCTATCGCCGCCTAATGCCTGCGCCGAGAACACTCGATCTTGCCAAAAAATTCTGACGAAGTTACAGGAGGGTTAAACAATTAAACTTTCCTGACCCCCCAGTCTTTTTGGCTAAAGCCAAAAATCCAGCCCCCCTATGAATAGGGGGGCTCAAAGCCTATAAATCAATTATCCTATTCAATCCCTCTTGGGCGACGCTGGCCACGAGTTTGCCCGAGCGGGTGAATACTTTGCCATGGCTTAGGCCGCGCGCACCGCCCGACCATGGGCTATCAAGGGCATATAAAAGCCAATCCGACATATCAATATCATCATGAAACCAAACCGCATGATCAA
>CAYTWK010000270.1:0-2812 GCA_964442095.1 uncultured Caulobacteraceae bacterium
CTCAGAGCGCGATAAAGCGCCAATGACGAGCCATTATATTCAAGCCTATATCTAATGCTTGGAACAACTTGGAAAATATCGCCTGCCTTTATATAGTTTTTTGCAATTTCGACCCCATTCATATATTCTTGCGGAGTTTGATTTGCCGTATAATCATAAGCAATTTTATTGAATTTGTTTTGCTTTGGTGCACGAATTAAAGATGGCTCATCTAATTTTTTGCTCGCTTTATATAACCGCTCGCGGGCAATATTATAGGCGCTTTGGGCATCAAGAGCAGATTTTCGAATAGGCGTTGCCAATAATAATTCTTGTTTGACCCCATCAAACACAATTACCAATTTGGGCCGAGTAAAGACAGCATAAGGCAGTTCCAAGGGATCACGCGAATTTTGCGGCAATTCTTCGAAATAGCGAATTATCTCATAGGACAAATAACCATAGAGGCCGGCGAGGGGCGGTGGCAAGAAAGGTGGAAACTTTAGTTTTGACTTTTCAATTGTATCCCTAAGTGCCGCCAATGGGTTACCCGAAATTCGCGCAATTGGACCAATTTCACCATTATCAGAGATTTCAGACAGCTTTGCGCCAATTTCATCGATTTCAAAGATTAAGTCTGGCGATACTGCAACAATTGAATAGCGGCCACGGGTTTCACCACCTTCGACACTTTCAAAAATGCAGGATCCAAATTCGTCCGCACCAAATTTTGCAAGCGCAGACACTGGGCTTTCGATATCATCAATGCGCTTTATCCAAGCAAGTGTGTCAATGCCCGCATCATAATTTGCCTTAAATTCCTTGAAACTTGGCTCTATTTGAAACTCTTCGGGCGCCACAATTTTTCTCTTATTTTTTCTCTGCCTCAGGTTCAATTGTATCGCCCAAAGCCGCTTTCATTCTGTCGGTAAATATTTTAACTTTCGAACGATTTCTAGCGGTTGAATTAAGCGCTGCGGCAATATCTGATTGGATTGACTTTCTGACTTCTTGCTCAGCCTGTGCCAATCTATCAGGCGCTTTGGTTTCATCATCGCGCACAATTCTTTCGACTTTTACAATTGCATATTCAACGCCATTGGAAACTGGCCCAGATACAATTTCGCCAGTTTTGGCGCCAAAAATCGCAGCTGACAATTCTGCTGAACCTTGGCCGCGCATTAGAGGTTGCGGCGCTCGCACAACACTAAGACCCGCTTTGGCGGCTGCCGCCTCTAGACCATTTGCCTTTGCGTCCGCTAAAATTTGATTTGCGCGCGCCTTTAATCTTGTTGCCATTTCATTGCGCATCCAAGCACCGACCAATTCTTGGCGAACCTCGGCCAATGGAACCGGGGCTTTTGGCGTAATATTATCTACGCGCACGGCGATATATGATGCCACACCAGCATTTGACAAATCGGTATTATCACCTTGACCAATACTAAAAGCCTCGGTGAGGACTTGCTCAGCATCGGCAAATTGCGCAGCTTTTTCACCGGTTTGGATATTTTTTCCATCTTGCATAATGCCTTGAAGTTTTACAACGCGGAAGCCTGATTTTGCCGCCGCTACTTCAATGTTTTCGCCCTCGGAAACCGCTTTATCATAATTATCAGTCGCTTCTGTCAATAAATGAGCTGCCGATTCCTTGAGCATATTCTCACGAACTTTTGGTGCAAAGTCTTCAAAGCGTGCCTCTATACCTGCTTTTTCCGCTGTTACTTGAACCGCTGAATATGCCAAGTCGCCCTGCACAACAGCAATAGTGCCAGTTGAAGCGGCCATTACAGCGTCAGCAACTTTCCTATCGGGGATTTGGTTGGGCGAAGCTTCAGTGAAAGTCAAAGGAGATTGCAAACCCAAGGATTTAGCGATTGCATCAGCAGATTCGCCCGCTCTAAGTTTTTGCGCGGCGGCCTCGGCTTTTGCTTTATCGGTAGCTACAATCTGGACAAATGATCGTTTAGGCGGTGTCGCAAGTTTGTCTTTATTTGTATTAAACAATTGAAGCACGCGGGCCTCATCGACGCTCGCTTTGGGCAAAAAGTCATTGATAGAAGTCAAAACCAAAGTTAGGTTTCGAGTTTCTGGACGCATTAATTTGTCAAGGTTCTTTTTATAGAATTCGTTTATTTGTGCCTCTGTAGGGACAGGCTCCGCGCCAGCCAAACGCGCTGGAACCGGAATCATTGTTACAAAGCGCCTTTCAGTAAAATAGGCCAAAGTTTGGGAAGCATAAAGCTTTGGTGCTCGCACGCCTGAAGTGCCCGCAAGGAAAATTAATTGGCGCGATAAATCGTTGCGCACTGAACTTTCAAACTCAGTTACAGATAATTGTGCCTCTTGAAGGGCGGCGTCATATGCCATTTGAGAAAATCTGCCAGTCGATGGATCTTGAAACGCAGGAATCGCATTTATCTCATCGCGAACAGTTTTATCGCTAATCTTGATGCCGAGCATTCCCATTAGTTTAGCAAAAGCACGTTCGCCAACCATGCGTTCGAGGGCGGCACTATCGAGCCCAGCTTTGCGGGCTTCTTCTTGGGTAATCGTGCGCTTTTCTTCTTGGCTCGCGCGCTTTATGACGCGGTTAAACTCTGCTTTGAATTGATCGGCGCTAATTGCCTCTTTGCCAATTAAAGCCACATTATTCGTATTGGCACCATTGAAAACATCATTAATGCCAAAAATAGCAAATGATAAAACTAATAAACCGATGAATACGCCAGCTACCCACGAACGCGCAGCTTTACGAACAAATGACATCATGACACACATCCTCTTTGCAAAACCGACCTGACTAAATATAGGTAAATTTGCTATTCGTTTA
>CAYTWK010000271.1:0-2809 GCA_964442095.1 uncultured Caulobacteraceae bacterium
AGGTGGTGGCGGAGGTGGTGGTGGCGGCGCCATTGGTGGAGGAGGTGGTGGCGGCGGAATTGGCGGCTTTTTCGTGCCAAAAATCTTAGCAAATCTATCACCGATAGTAGGGTCTATTTTCGAAATATCAAAGCCGGTATTATTGCGATAATTTGCATGGCGCCATTCACGCGGAAGGCCAGCAGCTTTTCTTGCAGCCTTAAAGCGAAAATAAACAGCCTTGGTTTCATCATCGTTTGGCCCGTATCGACGCTCATATTGCTCTAAAATTCGGCTAAGGGTTTCGGCATATTTAACCTTATCGTCTTTAACCAGAACCGCCATTTTTTCGAGCATGCGAATTTTATTTGATAGCGATGTATAGCCAGATAATGCCCATTCATAGGCGCTAATTGCCACTTCGCTTGTAGAGCTTTTCGCCAATTGATCAGCAATTCTTTCGCGAATACCGGGCGCATTATTTTCAATGCTTGCGAATTCGTCGGCTAGATAGCTTTCATTTTTATAAATCGCCGCTAGGCGCGGGCCGCCCAATTTTACGGCTTCTTCGCGATACTCTAAAAACTCCTTGAGCGAAGTTTTTGTTTGCGCATCATTCATACCTAAATGACGGTGATAGGCATTGAATATTTCAAAAGCGCGCTTGGCCTTTTGAAATGCATCGCTCTCCACACTTTGTAATTTATAGGAAATGCGAATGAATTCTGGACTTTGTTTGTCTTTAATAAGGCTTTGTGCTTTTAAAAAGGCTATATGTGCTGAATCTGCTGCTTGCGGCGCCAAAGCATCGCCAACGCCTTCCCAAATTGATATTTTTTGCGAATCGTCAAATTGCGCAATCTCTGTTTCAAGCGCCTTATCAGATAGGCTGCTTTTTAAAACTTCAAAGTCACTATTATTTGCCGCTTGCGCGAGCGCACGAAATCTTGGGGCATCCTGCGCATTGCTTTGAGTATTACCGCCAATAGCAATAGAAAGTGCAATAAACCCAAACAAAAATTTGACGCGAGACCCCATATAAAACCCCAAACAAAAATCAAAATGCGAACTTAGCGCTAACTTTTATACTTACTATTGGGGCCGCGAATTGCAAGCGAAAATCAATCGCAATTTCAAATATTTAATTCTTGAACGGAAAAAGTTTTCACTTAAAAGGGGAATATGATCGATCTTCAAACTTCATTGAAAAATATTCTTAGATCCTCGCCGAATTTAATGCGAATCCTAGAAGTCTGCCGCGATGCGAAACTGCAGGATTGGCGGCTCGCTAGTGGTGCGGTTTATGGCACGGTTTTTAACCATATAACTGGCCGCGACCCCGATTATGGCATAAAAGACTATGATATTTGCTATTTCGACCCCGACACTAGCTATGAAGCCGAAGATATTTGGATAAAGAAAATCGATGCGGCTTTGCCACAAGATTTGCGCCCCTTGGCCGAAGTTCGCAATCAAGCGCGAGTTCATTTATGGTTCAAAGATAAATTTGGGTCCGATTATGCACCGCTTTCAAACACCGATGAAAGTCTCGATAGATATTTATGCTATGCCCATATGGTTGCGGTTCGCCTAGAGGACAATGACGAAATTTCAATTTGTGCGCCAATGGGTCTAGAGGATATTTTCAAAATGCAAATGCGCTATAATCCAAACCGCGCAGCACCCGAAAGATTTTTGGAAAAATGCAATTCAATAAAGGCGCGCTGGCCCGAGGTAGAAATTATTTCACCAGTTTGAAGCACTAAGAATCATTGCCACAAGCGCATAAGAAAGCTAAAGCGAGTGTCCATGAAAGCTGCAGTAATTGTTTACCCTGGATCAAATTGCGACCGAGATTGTAAGGTTGCTCTTGAAACCACAATAAATGCCGATGTGTCTATGGTTTGGCACAAGGACACGCATCTTGATGATGCTCTCGATGTAATTGTTATCCCTGGCGGCTTTGCATTTGGCGATTATTTGCGCTGCGCCGCTATGGCTGCTTTATCGCCAATTAATTCAGAGATTGTGCGCCATGCGGAGCGCGGAACGCCGATATTGGGCATTTGTAATGGCTTTCAGGTGCTTTGTGAAAACGGCCTCTTAGAGGGTGCGCTAATGCGCAATGCCTCGCTAAAATATATTTGCAAACACGTTGAACTTGATGTCACCAATAAAAACACAATTTTCACTAGAGCCTATGGTGATAAAATCTCTGCGACTATGACTGTTGGCAATGGCGAAGGTAATTATTTCGCCGATAGCGAAACTTTGGCGCGCCTTGAAGGTGAAGGCCGCGTGGTTTTCAAATATCTCGATAACCCCAATGGCTCAAGTAATAATATAGCCGGTATAATCAATAAAAAAGGCAATGTCCTTGGACTAATGCCGCACCCCGACCGCGCCTTTGCTAAAGAGCTTGGCACTGACGACGGCGCATTATTGTTTCAAAGTTTGGTCGGATAAAAATGCGGTTTTTGTTGCCATTTTTATTATTTTTCGCCGCATGCGCTACTACCAAAGACGCAAACGAATTTACAAATCGTGCAATTGTCATTCAAATGGCCGATGGCGGAAATCTGCCGGAAAAATCGATACTTACGCTTTCGGTTTATGATGGCGGATTAATGGATACTTCGATGCAACCAATTTATGTTCGAAATTACAATATCCCGTTAAATAATTCGGTTGCGCTTTATCAAACACTTTTGATTCCCACGGACAAAATGAAGACCCTATCCATGCCGTCATATGCTGTCAGGATTGAGCGGGACGGCGTTTTGCAGGCAATAAACATGTCGGCGCTTCGGGTAAATTCAACCAATGAAGT
>CAYTWK010000272.1:0-2806 GCA_964442095.1 uncultured Caulobacteraceae bacterium
ATATCCTGCCCTGTTAATCGGCTTATTTGGGGGTTTGAATTCGCATCTGTGGGAATTATTGCCGTTAAAAATTTCTGACGTTCCGATTTTTCAGCCGGCTCAAAAGCAAAGTAAGTTGTTCTAATATCTGGCGCGCGGTCTTTGTATCCTTGCAATTCTTTTAGTCGCATATTCTCTGGATAGTCTGTTGGCAATCCAGCATCAGGAAATGGCGCAGGGAAAAGCGGTCTAACCAAAGCTGTAGCATTTCCATTTTTGACAACAAGGTTTTGGCCCTGACGTTTGGTCTCGCCTTCGGTATGTAGTTGAAACGCAAACTGACCCGGCTCACGCGCCTTTACGTCGTCATATATCAAAATTACTCCGTCAACCCAAATGAAATGGCGAAAATTTCGTGCAAAGTTCGCAGAAGTTGGCCCTGTAGCATCCGCAAAAACATATCTAAATCCAGCCGCATCAAGAAAATTTGGAATGCTGCCACTATTATGCGACCCAATATAAGTATCCTCGGCTGGTTCGGCTTTGCCATTGAATGTTATTACGTTATGCGCTTGGGTTTGCCGATAATAACCATCATACTCAGCTCGACTGTAACTTGAATTTCCTGAATCAATCAACAGGGGCTTTCCCTTGTGAAATAAAATAAAAGAGCCAGCATCAGCGTGTGTATGATTCCATGTAAATCCTGATCGTATTGCCAATAATGTTGCGTCATTTTGCCATGAAGATCTTAAGCTGACCCAGCCCATCCCCTTATACCAAACACCAAGTGGCAGATCAGGAATCTTACCTTCTCCACCGGCTTCAGATTTCAGGGGCATATTCACCAGATATCTCGGTTTATAGCGCAAATCCACACCAGTTCCAGAACTAGCAGATTGGGTTATATACCATAAATACTCTGGACGCTTTCGTCCGCTTAGCCATAAATTTGCAATTGTTCGCGAATAATTCTTATTTATATTGCTGTCACCAAAATTCACATGGAGCAGCTTTTCATTATTTGGGTATGAATTGTGAATTAAGAATTCGGAGGCTTTTTCGAGAATCGAAATCTCTGATGGTTTATCTCTGAATACTTCTTTCCACGCTAGGTAAAATTCAAGATATGTTCCAACTGCCAATTCAGCGTAATTAACGCTCTCCATAAATGCGCCATCGCTATCGAAATTGGCAATTCTTGACTCTATTTTGCTCCCTTGAAAATTCCACCATTCAACACCTGCCGTTTCAACACGAGCGACCAATGGCAAAGCTCTTGGGTCATCGCGCGAAATAGCAACGAGACCTACGCCCGTTCCGAATACAATATGCGCCCACCAATTGTGCCCCATTGTATCAAGAGTATGAATTCGCTCGCGGCCATCAATCCAATCGTTAAAGACGGGCTTAGCGAGCTTATCGAGGTATGCACTTGTTAGTTCGAGGCGTTGGTTTGGGGTTAATGTTTCACGTATAGAATCATATACTACCCCAAATATTTCGCCCGAGAATCCCATCCCTAAATCTGAATTCCAAACCGGATCCCTTTTGAGGAGCGGCGCATCTGTTACAAGGTTCGATTGCTGGCTAAACAACACAAGAATATCATGTAACTTTTGCGCATACCTTATGTCCCCGGTCATACGCCAGGCGAGAACAAGCGGTTCAATGCTATCGGTTAGTTTTCGTGGGTCTTTAAGAATTTCCAAAGGTGTTAGTTTAATTTGGGCATCAGCTTGCTCTTTGATTTTGTTCCACTGCTGCTCTACTTCGGCATTTACAAGAATTCTTTGCTTGAATTTCGCAATAGCCTCGTCGCTATAAGAAAGGTGAACGCCGCCCGATTTCAAAGAAAGCTTACGCTCTTCAACAGGCGCAACTTTAGACAAGCTTTGTGCTTGCGCATAGTTCGCACTAAATGGAAGGGATAAAAGAATTAAACAAGCAACCGCTCTAAAAGACTGACCTTTACTGAACCAATGTCTCATATTTATCCATTCTAAAAAAATCTAAACAAAACACAATAAACGAAATAGAGCTAATATAACCAATCAAGGATATCGATATCAGCTAATAAATAATGGGTCAATCTTAGGGAATCGGATTCTAAAATTAAGATACCAATTCTAAAAATTGTTTATTTTATTGCAAAAGACACAATTAAATCATGTTTGCTGCTTTGAAATTTCTACCTTGTCTCGAGTGCTATTCAATGTAAAATTTGTAATCAGCTTTTTGAAGGGGCGCTCGATACTTGACATGCGACCTCGCTTCGAGGTCCCATCCAGTATCACCACCTACGCCATCTTGAGCAAAATCGATAAGAATAGTGTTATTCTCGCGCGGCCTAATACTCGAAGATTTCCACTGCCCCCTTGGCCTAGGGTATAAATCTTCATACGGAAACGGTAAAGCATTTATCGAAATCGGGTTTTCGCCAATTATTTTAAATCCGCTTTGCTTATCCTCAGTAAACTTCATCCATCGAACATCTACTTTATTGCCAGTTTCTTGAGGATGGCCATAGTCATGGTATTGTTCAATAATCTTCCCAGCATAAAGGCCTATTGCAGCGCTAGTCTTACGGTCAGAATAACTTTCGTGCGGCCCGCGACCATACCATTCAATATCTGTTATTGCATTTGGCGCATCAAAGCGTAATCCAATTCGTAAGGGACTTGGCAGATTATCTTTTATTGGTTCAAACCGGTTTGAAACTTCTATTGAACCATCATTTCTCATGCTATAGCCGATGTCGTATTTAACCGCCCCATGGCCGATTGCGAAACTTATTTTGACATAATTATCTTTTGCCTCGATGGCT
>CAYTWK010000273.1:0-2795 GCA_964442095.1 uncultured Caulobacteraceae bacterium
CGAAACCGGTACACGGGAGCCATCAATTACACGCCAAGGGCCAGAGCGTATCGTCGTTCAAGCGCCGGGGGAAAGTGACCCCGAAGCCCTAAAGAGAATGGTCGGACAAACTGCGAAATTGACTTTTCAAATGGTCGATGAGAGCGTTTCACCCGCAGAAGCTCAGGCGGGATTTATTCCACCTGGTTCAATTCTTTTGCCGCAACCTTCACAGCCGCGTGAACCTTTTGTATTGGTTAAGCGCCGCGCAGTTGTAAGTGGTGAAAACCTAGTTGATGCGCAGCCTAGTTTTGATCCAACCTCAAGGTCGCCCGTAGTTAATTTTAGATTTGATGGTCCAGGGTCTCGCGCATTTGGGCGCACCACTACAGATAATGTCGGCAAAAGATTTGCAATTATCCTCGATGATAAAGTGATTTCGGCGCCAACAATCAGAACCCCTATCGTTGGCGGATCTGGTCAGATTGAGGGTGGTTTTACTGTTGAATCGGCAAACGAACTATCGACGCTTTTACGCGCTGGTGCTTTGCCTGCGCCGCTTAAAATTATAGAGCAACGCTCTGTTGGCGCAGAATTAGGCAAGGACGCGGTTGATAAAGGAAGCATAGCTGGGGTCTTGGCTCTTATTGTTGTCGTTGCCTTTATGCTATTGTCTTATGGCTTTGTCTTTGGCGGCATTTCGATTATTGCTTTGGCCGTCAATTTGGTTCTAATTTTTGCGGCGATGGGGACAGTTGGCGCGACCCTGACGCTACCTGGTATTGCGGGTCTTGTCCTGACGCTTGGTATGGCGGTCGATGCGAATGTTATTATCTATGAACGGATGCGCGAGGAGCATGCGGCAGGGCGCTCGGTGGCGCTTTCACTTGATGCTGGGTTTAATCGCGCAGTAATGACCATTATTGATGCCAATATAACCACGCTTTTGGCGGCTATATTGCTATTCTATTTTGGTGCAGGTCCAGTGCGCGGGTTTGCTTGGACGCTTTCTATTGGTGTCATAACATCTGTATTTACCGCCGTTCTAATTACCCAAGTTTGTTTAGCCATTTGGTTCAAGCGGACCAAACCAAAATTCTTACCGATTTAGAGAAACTCAATGTCACAACCTTCAAATTTTTGGCCTTTAATTAAGATTGTTCCAAAACAAACGAATTTTCAATTTGTTAGTTTTGCAAGAATGGCTGCCAGCATTTCAATATTTTTTGTAATTCTTACTGTGGTGTCTTTTGCTACTGGCGGGCTTCGCCAAAATCCATTTGATGAATTTGCAAAAGCAAAGGGCGGCTTTTCACAAAAATTAGGTGCGGTTTTCGAAGATGCCTTTAATCTAGGTATAGATTTTAAAGGAGGCATACTTTTAGAAGTCGTGTCGCCAAAACCCATTAGTCTGGAAAAAATACGTGCAGAGCTAGAAGGTTTAGACCAGCGTGATATGCAGGTTCAAAGCTTTGATAATGCAAATCAAATCATGATCCGCTTTTTGCCCAAAGATGGATTAAGTAATGCTGCGGCTACTGAAATCGTCAAAGCCGAAGTTCAGAAGACTTTGGGCGATGTTAAATATGCGCGCACCGAAGATGTTAGCTCAAAAGTATCGGACGAATTATATACAAATGGTATTTTGGCACTTGTTTTCGCAATGGGGCTAATGCTTGTATACATCTGGTTCCGTTTTGAGTTCCAAATGGGTGTCGGCTCAGTAATTGCTTTGCTCCACGATGTTATCTTAACTCTTGGTTTTATGTCTGTTACACGGATTGAATTTTCTTTAACTTCGATTGCGGCAATTTTGACAATTATCGGCTATTCAATGAATGATACGGTGGTTGTATTTGATAGATTGCGAGAAAATATGCGTAAATGGAAAAAGCGCCCAATGGGTGAGCTTATCGATCTTTCGACCAATGAAACCCTATCAAGAACTATTATTACTGGTATGACAGCCCTTTTGGCATTGCTTGGCCTTACTCTTATTGGTGGCTCAACCATTCAATCTTTCACCATTACAATGATTTTTGGTGTTATTTTGGGGACATATTCATCCATCTATGTGGCTGCACCATTTAGTCTATTGGTTCCGCGCGATGATAAGTCGCGCCCTGTGCCAATGGACGATGATAGACCATAATAATTTTATATTGACGTAATTATAGCCTAAAGCTTTGACCAAGTGGTGAGAAGCCTGCCTAAAGCCGCGCCAATTGCATTTGTATTGCGCTTTAAATATTTCGCTTATTACTGTCCATGCATAGTTACAATTCGAATTTATCGATATATTATGAGAGGCATTCGCAATATAACATCTGCAATATAAAAAGGGGCGCTTTATGGGAACACTATTATCTAATCTTCGCAACACAGTAATTGTCGGTTTTATTCTGGCATTTATTTTAATCTATTCTTTTGTCGGCAATTCAAATGTCGCCAATAATATGCACGAATTATTTGCCCATGTTGGCATGCGTTGGGCGCATGTCCTATCCGGTATTCTTTGGATTGGCCTATTATATTATTTCAATTTTGTGCAAATTCGCACAATGCCCAAAATTCCCGATGAGTTAAAGCCAGCTATTGGCAAATTCATTGCACCAGAGGCGCTATTCTGGTTCCGTTGGGCGGCTATGGCAACTTTGGTGACTGGTATTCTAATTGCTCTTGCGCGCGGTTATCTAGTTCAAGCATATACTTTGGGTGCTTTGGACGGATTTGTAGTTCCGCAGCACACTTTTATTGGCATTGGAATGTGGCTTGCAACAATTATGTGGTTTAATGTTTGGTTTGTTATTTGGCCA
>CAYTWK010000274.1:0-2783 GCA_964442095.1 uncultured Caulobacteraceae bacterium
AAAGTTGCAGACTTTTTGGATCAGGCGAAGAAAATCAATCTATGCGGGGCTTTTTGTTTATGCGAAGATGGGTATAGAAAGAAACACCTTGGGTTCGAGAAATTGCAAAGCAATTTGGTCGCGAAGCAAAGCGCTCAAGCAGCGAGGCGTTAGCGCAATCTATAAAGCGAAGCGCCCCGAAGGGGTGAGGAATTTTATTTCGATAAAATTACGAAACAATCCCCCCGTCTCCGCCAGTTTTACAATATCCCCGGTAAATCCAAGCCTTTATCGATTGCGCATTCGCGCGCTATTTCATAGCCAGCATCGGCGTGGCGCATAACGCCAGTTGCGGGGTCATTCCATAGAACGCGGCCAAGACGCGCGGCAGCATCGTCAGTGCCATCAGCGACAATTACCATGCCGCTATGTTGCGAAAAGCCCATTCCAACTCCACCTCCATGATGAAGCGAAACCCAAGTAGCGCCCGATGCTGTATTTAGTAGCGCGTTTAAAAGCGGCCAATCGGAGACCGCATCAGAGCCGTCTTTCATTGCTTCGGTTTCGCGGTTTGGACTGGCAACAGAGCCAGAATCAAGATGATCGCGTCCTATTACAATTGGCGCTTTTAGCTCGCCGTTTTTGACCATTTCATTAAATGCTAGCCCGAGGCGATGCCGCTCCCCGAGGCCAACCCAGCAAATCCGTGCTGGAAGCCCTTGGAAATGGATGCGTTCACGCGCCATATCTAGCCAATTATGAAGGTGCTTGTCATGAGGGATAAGTTCTTTAACTTTGGCATCGGTTTTATAAATATCTTCTGGGTCACCCGATAAAGCCACCCAGCGAAATGGGCCAATTCCTTTGCAAAACAATGGGCGAATATAGGCCGGAACAAAGCCGGGAAAATCAAACGCATTTTCAACACCTTCGTCTTTGGCAACTTGGCGGATATTATTGCCATAATCAAAAGTTGGAATGCCCAATTTTGCAAATGCCAACATTGCACGAACATGGTTTGCCATAGATGCGCGGGCAGCTTTTTCGACTTTTTGCGGATTATTTTCGCGCGCATCGAACCATTCTTGAAGGGTCCAATTTTGCGGCAGATAGCCGTTAATTGGGTCGTGCGCCGAGGTTTGATCGGTTACCGCATGGGGCAAAATCCCGCGCTCCAATATTTGCGGCAAAATATCGGCGGCATTGCCCAAAAGGCCGACAGATATTGGCTTTTGCGTGTTTTGGATAATTTCTAATGCTTCATCGAGATTATCAGTTTTGCAATCAATATAGCCAGTTTTTAGGCGCATATCGATACGCGAAGGCTGACACTCAACCGCAAGGCACGATGCCCCAGCCATAGTCGCCGCAAGAGTTTGCGCGCCGCCCATGCCACCAAGACCCGCAGTTAGTATCCATTTGCCTGTTAAATCGCCATTATAATGCTGCCGCCCCATTTCAACAAAAGTTTCATAGGTTCCCTGCACAATCCCTTGCGAGCCGATATATATCCAAGAGCCAGCAGTCATTTGACCATACATCATGAGGCCAGCTTTATCTAATTGGTGGAAATGATCCCAATTAGCCCAATTGGGCACAAGGTTTGAATTGGCCAAAATAACGCGCGGCGCATTATTATGGGTTTTGAAAACGCCAACCGGTTTGCCAGATTGAATTAGGAGTGTTTCATCACCCTCAAGCCGCTCTAGCGTTTCGCAGATTTTGTCAAAACATTCCCAATTGCGCGCCGCGCGCCCAATACCGCCATACACCACCAATGATGCAGGGTTTTCTGCCACTTCGGGGTCTAGGTTATTCATTATCATTCGAAGCGCTGCTTCGGTAAGCCATGATTTTGCGCTTAAGGATGGGCCACGCGGCGCTCTAATGGTTCGTGAATTATCTATTCTATTCATTTGTTTCCCCAATTTTGTTTATGATTTTGCAAACTTAATGCATGCCTCTAGAATTGATTGTAGAATTTTTTGGCATGGTTTGGCTAAATCTGGCTGCCATAGAGGCGGGAAAGGAACGCTTTCGTCGATATAGCCGCGCATTGCTAATTCCATCTGCACGGCATGAATGCCATTTTCGGGCGACCCATAATTTCGGGTAATAAATCCGCCTTTAAATCGCCCATTTAGGACATATTCGCCATTTGGGCATTGCCCAATTATTCTCTCACTTAGCCCCAAATCGCAGCTCTTGCCGTCATTGGTTCCTATATTATATTGCGGTAATTCACCGTCAAAAAAACGCGGAACACGGCTTTTGATTGAATGGGCGTCATATAATACAATCTTACTATATTTCTCTTTAAGTCTTTGAATTTGTTGTTCTATTTGCGAATGATAGGGCGCGTAATATTTCTCGCGGCGGCGGCTGGTTTCGGCCAAATCTGGTTCATGATTTTCTGCATAAAGCTTTGAATTATCAAAACTTGTTGTCGGGCATAATTCAGTAACTGATTGGCCCGGATAAAGCGACTGGCCATCAGGATTGCGATTTACATCAATCACAGCGCGCGAAATTTCGGTTTTTATAATGGTTGCGCCTAAATCTTTGGCAAAATCATATAATTTATCGATATAAAAATCGGCATCTAGTATGGCTTTTTCTTTTGAAACTAGCCCTTTAATATCATCTGGGATAATAATTCCCGCATGTGGAATACTTATAATTAAGGGCGCATCGCCCTCAATAATTTTGAGCCAATCCATCATTCGAACCTCAATGGGTTATTGATTGCCGCAAGTTCGCCGCTCGCTATCAAATTGAAAGCGCTTTTCATATCTGTATGCATA
>CAYTWK010000275.1:0-2782 GCA_964442095.1 uncultured Caulobacteraceae bacterium
GTGTTAAGTATAGCCTTCTTCGCCCAAATATTACCGGACTGAAACTCTTTGTCTATTAGTCTTTGCGTCTTGCAATAATCATCGAAATCTGCGGCTAACATAAACCAATCAGAATTGCGCAAATCATGGACCAAATCAGCATATCTATTCTTATCATTGGCACTAAACACGCCGGTTTCAATTGCGCTTAAGGCTTGTTTCAATTCAGAGGATTTTTCAATAAAATCCATTGGACGATAACCCGTTGCACGAAGCGCATTGACTTCATCGGCGGTCTTTCCAAATATGAAAATATTATCAGCCCCAACATTATCACGTATCTCAATATTCGCGCCGTCCAAAGTTCCGATGGTTAATGCACCATTAAGTGCAAATTTCATATTTCCAGTTCCTGATGCCTCCATACCAGCCGTGGAGATTTGCTCCGATAAATCGGCGGCTGGAACAATAATCTCCGCTTTAGAGACATTATAATTCGGAATAAATACAACCTTTAGCAAATCGCCAACTAAAGGATCTGAATTCACTTTATAGGCTACATCATTCGCAAGTTTAATAATTTGCTTTGCACGATAATAGCTTGATGCTGCTTTACCAGCAAATACTTTTACGCGAGGGACCCAATCACGTTCTGGGTGCGCTCTAATCTGATCATAAAGCGCGATAGTTTCCAATATATTTAGCAATTGTCTTTTATATTCGTGTATCCTTTTGATTTGCACGTCAAACATTGCCGAAGGATCAATTTTAATACCTAAAGTCTTGCGGACATATTCACTCAATTCAATTTTATTATTGCGCTTTATATCCATAAATTTGTTTTGAAATGTGCTATCACTAGCAAAGCTAGAAAGCTCTTTAAGTTTTGCAAAATCGTCTTTGAAATCTGCGCCAATTGATTCTGAAATCAAAGAGGTTAGGGCAGAGTTACATTGATACAGCCATCGCCTTTGTGTGATACCATTAGTCTTATTATTAATTCTATTTGGATAGAGTGTATGCAGGCCAGAAAAAACGGTTTCGCGCATCAAATGAGTATGAAGCGCAGCCACTCCATTAACACTGTGCGAGCCGACAAAAGCCAAATTTGCCATACGAACCCTACGCTCCGCATTCTCATCAATAAGTGAAATTTGCGAAACAAACGCATCATCATTTGGTTTAAGAGTGCGCGCTTCTTTTAGGATTTTTGAATTAATCACATAAATCAGCTGCATATGACGCGGCAATAAACGCTCAAACAATGGCAATGGCCAGCTTTCGAGGGCTTCAGGCAAAAGGGTATGATTAGTATAGCCAAAAACGGCAATTGTAATTTTCCAAGCTTCGTCAAAACCAAGATTATGCACATCAATCAAAAGGCGCATAAGCTCAGCAACAGATACTGCAGGGTGCGTGTCATTCAATTGAATTGCCACTTTGTCCGGCAAAGAGCGAATATCGCCAAAATATTGCATATGACGGCGCAAAATGTCTTGTATTGAGGCTGAAGAGAAAAAATATTCTTGGCGTAGGCGCAATTCTTGGCCAGCAGGCGAAGAATCTGCGGGATAAAGAACGCGCGTTAAACTTTCGGCGCGGTTTTTACCCGCAAGCGCCCCGATATGATCCCCCGCATTAAAAGCATCAAGGCGAATTGGGTCAATTGCATGGGCCGTCCAAAGCCTAAGAGTATTTACCCGCTTTGCGCCCCATCCGACAATTGGGGTATCAACAGCATTGGCGATGAATTGTTCACCGGGTTGCCACTTTACTGCGCCGGTTTCATCTGCGGTGATTTCACCGCCAAATGATATTTTATAGGCACTCTCACGGCGCTCAAATTCCCACGCATTGCCATAATCGAGCCAAGTTTCAGGCAATTCAACTTGCCAACCATCATCAATCCTTTGGCGAAACATTCCATTCACATAGCGAATACCATAACCATAGGCGGGAATATCAAGAGAGGCGAGGCTTTCCATAAAACATGCCGCCAAACGACCAAGACCACCATTGCCTAGTGCTGCATCGGGTTCTATTTCGCGTATTATATCTAAATCAACACCAAGTGTTTCAAGCGCTGCGCGCACTTCATCCATAACGCCCAAATTCGAAAATGCATCACGCAAAAGACGGCCAATCAAGAACTCTAAGCTAAGGTAATAAACACGTTTAGCGCCGGCTGCATGGGCCTGTCTGGTGGAAGCCATCCATTTATCGATAATCCTATCGCGCACAGTTAATACTGTAGCTGCGAGCCAATCATGCGGACGCGCGACGTTTTTATCTTTGCCAATTCGGTAAATCAAAGCGTCAACAATTTTGTTCGCTAGGTCATTATTCTGACTCTCTATAACTTGGACATTAATTTGATTTTGCGACACTCTAAAATTACTCCTCGAAGCTATTAATGTGGCCAAAGCCGACTTTGCAAATTTCGTCTTAAACGATTTTATTCATAAATATTCGCTAATTTACTCTTAAGCGGGTGTTTAGTGCAGTAATTATAGATTTTGCCCATGAATTAGGAGCTGAAATGCCGAAAATATCGTCAATTGGAATTGAAACACAATTGCGCCAATTAGGTCTTTCTTTGTCAGTGCCCGGTAAATTAATTGGAACAATTTCACCAGCTAAATCTTCTATTTGCGCAATCGCCAGGTAGGCGGGCGAAGCTGCGATATATTGATGGATTGCGCAAGCAATCTCCTCGCTTAACTCATTGGATTCAATAGTGCTTTCGTCAATCAGACCAACTTTAAACAATGCATTTAAAAGTTCGCTCTTTTCAACATGTCTA
>CAYTWK010000276.1:0-2772 GCA_964442095.1 uncultured Caulobacteraceae bacterium
ACATTGGAGGTGGCCTCTTCTGCCGCCGCGGCTACCAATATAGCGCGCTCTGATGTTGCCTCTGCAATCTCTGACATCGAGCGCGCGGTAACTGATAATTCGGTTGAAGCAGAAGCAACGGTTTCAACCACGCCAGCCACTGACGCTTCAAAACTCTCGGCAATTCTTTTCATATCTTCCTTGCGTTTATTTTCCGAAACTTCAAGATAGATTGAAATAGCGAAATCCATATCAAGTAGTGCCGCCTTAGTAAAAGCCGAAACTTGCTTTTGAACCTCTGCAATTGCTTTAGTATTATCGGCAAAAATTCCCTTTGCTTTTGCCATACCAATCAAATGCGACTGAACTTGCGAAATGATAAATGCATATCCGCCAATATACCAACGCGGCTCTAAGCCAATTCGTGCATGGGTTTCCCCAATTCTGCGAACACTTGCCACATAATCATCGGAAAATGACCCTTCAACTATTCTTAGCCAATGCTTTAATTGGGCGTTTTTCGCCATATCCATTTGGGACTGGCTTGAAAACTGTCTACTAGTCGCGGGCCATTGTTTTACGACTTCATAAAACTCCGTCAGAACTTTCGGTAAAATCTCTTGCACAATTGGAACCATTTGCGCCAAAACAGCCTTAGTTTCAGCATCGATGCCAATAAATTTTACGCGGTTTTGGTTGTCGTTTTCACTCATGGTTCAATCCTCACTCGGCACAAATTATAATGCTTGGAGTGTGATCGAATATTATTTTTGCATTATTAACAAAGCGCTACTATAGACTGAGGGATAAAATTAGTTTTTGACATTTCCCTCGTATTTACAGGCTTCTATTAGGTCATGCGGCACTTTGTCGCAGTAAGAAACATACCAGAGGTCTGTGGAGCCAACCGACTTATCAATTACTCGCCAGCGATTATTGTGCTTTTTGAATATTACTTCTGTATGGCAGCAATCAAATGCCTCGAGAGTTTCTATACCGTGCCGCTTTACACGCGGTATAGTATTAAGATTAATTTCCCGATTTCCAGGGCGTTTTGGTTCAACCCTAATGAAGCCATAATCCCCAGAAACCTTAAGTTCTTTAACATACATTTCGATGGGCCCACCTAATTCGTGGAGGATTATTTGACGCGCATGGTTTAAGAATAGCCGCCGCTCTGGGCTGTTTCTTTGAGGTGTATAGCTTTGCGCCAAAACGAAAGAACTAGCAATGAACCCAGAGAGGGCAATACCAATAATTGCGATTGTTTTTATTTTCATTTTACCCCCAATCAAATTTTGTGCTATGAATTAAATTCCAAATTTTCATCCGCTATCGGCAGTTTAAGCAATATTGTCTTATCATAGCCATAGTCTTGGTTAATCTGCCAAGGATAAACATCGGCCTGCTTTGGTAATTTGTCAATTGCTCGCTGAATATATCCTGAAGAAAAATCAAACATTGGCACAATATTGAGCTTTGAAAAATCGGTTTTCGGCACCGCAGATTTTGCGCCTTTCTTATCAATTTCATCAATAAAGCGAATAAAATATTGGGCAACTAAATCTGCCTTTAAAGTCCAAGATGCCATTAAATATCCAAATACAAACGCAAAATTCGGGACATTTGAAAACATACAGCCCTTATAAATAAAGCATGCATCAATTGCGACTTTCTGATTATCTATCAATAAATCGAATTTAGGCCCCGCTATCAAGTTTAGACCGGTGGCTTTAACTATGATATCGGCATTTATTTGGTCGCCGCCCGAAAGACAAATTCCCGTCTCATTTATTTGCGCAATATTATCAGTTATAACTTCTAGATTTCCGCCCTTTACTGCCTCGAAAAAATCACCATCTGGTGCGGCACAAACCCTTTGATCCCATACATTATAGCTTGGGGTGAAATGGCGCATATCAAAGCCATCCGGCAATGCCTTTTTCATCATGTCCATTAGGCGTTTTCGCGCATTTTCGGGGTGTTTGCGAATATGCCTATTCACTATGCCACTAATGAAAGTGAACTTAAATCGTGAAATGTCATAGGCGGCTTTGGCGGGTAAAATCCTTTTCATAAGATTGGCGAACCAATCTTTTTTGGGGCGAATAAACACATAAGACGGCGAGCGCTGCAGCATAACAACTTTTTTGGCCGCTTTGCTCATTGTCGGTATAATGGTTAAAGCTGTCGCGCCAGAGCCGATTACCACCACATTTTTGCCCGAATAATCAAGGTTTTGCGGCCAGAATTGCGCGTGAAATATATCGCCTTTAAATTCAGTCTCGCCTTTTATTTCTGGATTATATGGTTTTTCATAATCATAATATCCTGTGCCCATATATAAGAAGCGGGTCCGAATTATTTTGACCATTTTATCAATTTGAACCTTGGCCTCCCAGATTTGCTCCTTGGAATTCCAATTTGCGCTTAAGAGTTTATGACCAAAATGGATATTTTTACCTATATCAAATTCATCGATAGTTTCATTAAGATAGGCCATGATTTTTTCACCGGACGCAATAGCATCATCATCGCGCCACGGCTTGAAGGCGAATCCCAGAGTAAACATCTCGCTGTCAGAGCGAATCCCAGGATAGCGAAACAAATCCCAAGTTCCGCCAATATTATCGCGCGCCTCGAGTATCATATATTTTCGATTTGGCGCCTTTAGGTTTAGCCAGCCTGCCAAACTTATCCCAGAAATACCAGCGCCAATAACAAGAATTTCGGTGTCTATATTTGTCAATTTTTTTGTTTTCTATTTAGATTGCTTTTGACAAATTTGTTCCA
>CAYTWK010000277.1:0-2768 GCA_964442095.1 uncultured Caulobacteraceae bacterium
GATTAAGCAACGGGAGCAAAGCGACCTAGCGACCGACGGGAGCGCAGGCCAAAATGCTGTTGGCATTTTACCCGAAAAGTCTTCAACTTTTCGGCATGCCAAAATGTGCCGCCAAGCAGCGGAGCTGCTGAACGCAAATCAAAAATGCCTTGCCAATGAATAAAACTAGGATAGGGTTCAAACAGGGAGTCTATTATGAAATTCAAAAGAGCTATTTCGATTGCGGCGATTGCTGCTGTTGCATTCACATCAATTGGTGCGCGGCGCGCACCGCCCCCAACCACAACGGATCTAAATGCCACAGAGCCAGCTTTCCGTGAGCTTTATAAGGAAATGGTCGAAACCAAAACCGCCGAATCCGATGGTAATTGCACATTGGCGGCACAGCAGGTTAAGACACGAATGCTCGCGGCGGGTTATAAAGACGAAGACCTAAAGATTTTCACACCACCCAACGAGCCGCGCGCCGGCGGCCTCGTTGCCACTTTGCAGGGCTCAGACGCTAGTAAAAAAGCCGTTCTTTTGCTCGCCCATATTGATGTAGTCGAGGCCAAACGCGAAGATTGGGTGAGAGATCCATTCACCCTTATTGAGGAAAATGGCTATTTTTATGGGCGCGGCGTGATTGATGATAAAGCAATGGCGGCCTATTTTTCGGATATTCTAATTAATTACAAAAAAGAGGGCTATGTGCCAAAGCGCACTATCAAAATGGCGCTTACTTGCGGTGAAGAGACTTCGACTTGGACCAATGGTGCGGCTTGGCTTGCGGCAAACCATAAGGATTGGATAGACGCAGAATTTGCCATTAATGAAGGCGCTGGCGGTCTTTTGGATGCCAATGGCAATCGCGTAATGCTCGGGGTGCAAGCGGGCGAAAAAGTAAACCGTAACTTTACCCTAGAGACTACAAACCCTGGTGGGCATTCATCGCAGCCGCAATTAGAAAATGCGATTTATGATATGTCTGCGGCTTTGGAAAAAGTGCGCGCCCTAGAGTTTCCGGTTGTCTTAAATGGTGTCACGCGCGAATATTTCACCAAAATGGCGGCGTCGCAACCGGTGCAAATCGCAGATGCTATGCGCCGCATTGTTGCCAATGAAAACGACAAAGAGGCGGCGGCGGTTCTATCGCGTAATCGCGCATGGAATTCTATGATGCGCACTACATGTGTGGCGACTATGATTGAGGGCGGTCATGCCAAAAACGCTTTGCCGCAGCGTGTGCGGGCCAATGTGAATTGCAGAGTTCTTCCGGGCGCTAGTGTTGATGGCGTAAGAGACGCTATAAATATGGCGATTGATAATCCCAAAGTAAGCAATACTTTGGTTGTGCCCAATCGCCCTGCAACGCCGACCCCAAAAATGACGGCAAATGTTATGAAGCCTATTGAACAAATTGCAGCCAAACATTTTCCAAATGTGCCGATTATCCCAACCATGACAACCGGTGCGACCGATGCCACCTATATCTCCGCAGTTGGGATTCCTACTTATGGTTTTTCGGCCATTTTCATGGATGGCTCAACTAATGGAGTTCATGGCCTAAACGAACGCGTTTTAGTTAAATCTGTTATGGATGCCCGCAAGGCACAATATGATTTGATAAAAATATATTCTTCAAACTAAATGCAAAAACAATAGAGGCAAAAATTGACCTGTAATTACGAATTAAAAGACGGCATTGCCCATATTCATATTGATGATGGCAAAGTGAATGCAATTAATGCGGCGCTTCTAACGGATTTGTTAGCGGCATTTGATAGGGCCGAGGCCGACAAAGCTGCGGTTGTGCTTTATGGCAAAAAGGGGCTTTTCTCTGCGGGGTTTGACTTAAAGACCTTTTTGCGCGGCCCAGATCCTGCGCGCGAATTATTAAGATTGGGGATTATTGCGGTTTTGCGGATTTTACGCTTTCCTTTTCCAGTAATTACTTTTTGCGAAGGCCATGCCTATCCGGGCGGCGCATTTTTAATGATGGCGGCGGATATTCGTATTGGCCTAGATGGTGATTTCGTGGTTGGAATGAATGAGACCGAAATCGGCCTTACCTTGCCCGATTACCCACTTGCTTTGGCAAAGCACCGCCTAAACATATCTGGCCAAGTTGGAATTTCGCACGCAAGAATGTTTAACCCCATAGAGGGTATGGCGGCGGGATATTTTGATTTTGTCGGCAATCAAAATGAGATTGACGCGTTTTTGGAAACAACTCTAATTCGAATGGCAAAACTTGATAGATCGGCATTCAAACTAACCAAAATGCGCATGAATAAAGAGGCCATAGATGCCGTTATAGAGGGTGCAAAACAAATAGTTGGTGATGAGGAGCTTTAGGGTTTAGCTTTTTTGACCAAAAAATCCGACAAAGCCGCGCCAACCAAAACCGCAAGTAAAAACGGAAAAATTTCAAGTGGCGAAATCCCAAGCAATACTATTGCCGGCCCAGGGCATACCCCCGCAAGGCCCCAGCCGATACCAAAAATTGCAGAGCCAATCACAAGCTTTAAATCGGGCTTTGTCGGCGGCGTATCAAATTTTTCGCCCAAAACAGGTTTCTCGCGCTTTTTGCCAAACCAAAAGAACGGTGTTGCCACTATAATTGCAGAAGCCATTACTAGGGCAAGCGCGGGCTTCCAATCGCCAGTAATATCCAAAAATCCAATAATATTTTTGGGATCAAGCATGCCAGAAATCGCAAGACCAATTCCAAAGATAAGCGCAAACCCAAAGCCAAGGGCAATTTCGGCTATATTTTTCATGCGCCC
>CAYTWK010000278.1:0-2767 GCA_964442095.1 uncultured Caulobacteraceae bacterium
ACTTGGAAACGGCAAAGAAACAGAATTTGTAATTGAATGGCAAGTTGCGCTTCCTGAACAAAGGCTTGTTGGGGGTCGCGCTGGTTATGAATGTTTCTCCAAACCTGGGGAAGATGGCAATTGCCTATTTGAAGCGGCGCAATGGTTCCCACGGCTCGCGGCCTATTCAGATTATGAAGGCTGGCACAATAAAGCATTCCTTGGTGCCGGTGAGTTTACTCTCGAGTTTGGGGACTATGATGTAAATATAACCGTTCCATCTGATTTTGTGGTTTCATCGACTGGTGAATTGATGAATGCCTCATCTGTTCTAAGTAGCGTTCAAAATCAAAGATTAAATGCAGCAAAACGCAATTATAACAAACCGTCTTTCATTGTAACTCCGCAAGAGGCTGTTGCGGCCCAAAAATCGCGCGCAACTCAGACAAAGACATGGAAATTTAGCGCAAAAAACGTTCGCGACTTTGCTTGGGCTGGTTCTCGCAAATTTATATGGGACGCGATGGCTGTAGCGCAAGACGGCGGCTCGGATGTTCTAGCTATGAGCTTTTATCCAATAGAAGCTGAACCATTGTGGTCCACCTATTCGACCCAATCAATTGCGCATACAATCAAGGTTTATGGCCGCATGACTTTCCCATATCCATACCCGACAGCGCAATCCGTCAATGGACCTGTTGGCGGTATGGAATACCCCATGATTACTTTTAATGGCCCAAGGCCCGAAAAAGATAAAAATGGAAATATTACTTATACAGACCGGACAAAATACGGCTTGATTTCGGTAATCATTCACGAGGTAGGTCACATTTGGTTCCCGATGATTGTCAATTCCGATGAGCGTCAATGGACATGGATGGACGAGGGTTTAAATACATTCTTGCAATATGTAGCCGAACAAGAATGGTCCAATAATTACCCGTCTCGCAGGGGCGATCCGCGCGATATTACCGAATATATGCTTTCGGAAAACCAGGTGCCGATTATGACCCAATCTGATTCCATTTTGCAGTTTGGCAATAATGCCTATGGAAAACCAGCTACTGCCTTGGCTATTCTTAGAGAGAGCGTAATTGGTCGCGAAAATTTCGATAGAGCATTCAAAGAGTTTTCGAATAATTGGCGCTTCAAAAGACCAACCCCTGCGGATTTCTTTAGATCTATGGAAGAAAGTTCTGGAGTTGATTTAGACTGGTTCTGGCGCGGTTGGTTCTATTCTACCGAGCATGTTGATATTGGAATAAATTCCGTAATCGAAGGCACTATTGATACTCAAAATGCGAAAATTGAGTCGCAAAGACGAATTTCAGCCCGCGATGCTCTACCTATAGAACTCGGTGCGCAAAGGGTGGCAGATGTTCCAAAGGTCGTTGATAAACATCCAGAACTAAAGGATTATTATGACCGCACTGACCCATTAGCGGCCACCAAAGCTGAAATAAAGCGCGGAGAAGAAGCAGTTGCGGCACTTAGCGCCGAAGAAAAGGTCATATTAAACTCGAATACTAAATATTATAATATTGGCCTAGATAATGTTGGCGGTGTTGTAATGCCTGTAATTTTGAAATTCACCTTTACTGACAACACATCTGACACAGTTAGGATACCTGCTGAAATTTGGCGCAGAAGTCCAAAGAAAGTGAATTGGCTTTATACGACAGAAAAAACAGTAACCAAAGTCGAGCTTGATCCGCTTTATGAGACCGCAGATGCAAATCGTAATAATAACCATTTCCCACAAAGGATTGAGCCTACACGTATTCAAGCATTTAAAGAGCGCGTTGTCGTGCGTAATCAAATGAAGGATGACGATTTGAGCGTTACACCTGAAAGTGTCGAAACACAGCCGGCAAAAACGGCCCCAAAATAATGGTTTGAATTTGCTTCAGATAAGTAGAAGAATTATCTATATTTTAATGGCGCTATTAATGATGGCGCCATTAAATGCTTATGCGCACCGCATGGATAGCGCAATGACAATTATTGATGTTGCTCCCAATGGTCAAAACATAGAGATTACGCATCGCATTTTTGCCCATGACCTCGAACATGTATTTGAATTGTCACAAACTAATCTGAATTATTTTGAGACTGAAAGTGGCAAACAAAAACTCAAAAATTACATCGAAAATGCCTTTTCAATCTCCAATAATGGCCAGAAAATACCATTGACTTTTATAGGAGTAGAACTAGCAGGTGATTTAGTTTTCGTCTATTTTGAAGGTGATATTGGAAATGCTACTGAAGTAACTATTGATAACAATATTCTAAAGGAATATTCCCAAAGACAGGTAAATTACTTAAATTTACACTTTAATGGACAGACGAAATCTCTAATCTTCCAAAATGGACAGCAAGCGCAGACACTGCAATTGCGATAATGCCGTTGATATACTAGAATTGGGTTTTTATTATCTTTGGGCAATTTGCGAATATGGCAACTATTATTGATAAAACTTCTAATCAGCGACCCCGCCACCCAGAAAAACAAAAAAATCCTGATAGCCCAATTTTACGAAAACCTGATTGGATAAGAGTAAAAGCGCCGGGGCTTGGGGAATATCAAAAGACGAAAGAAATTGTCAAAGCAAACAATCTACATACGGTTTGCGAAGAAGCCGCCTGCCCAAATCTTGGCGAATGTTGGTCAAAAAAACATGCAACCATGATGATTCTTGGTGATACTTGCACTCGGGCCTGTGCCTTTTGCAATGTGATAACCGGCAAGCCAAATCCGATAGATCCCGATGAGCCCAAAAACGTCGGC
>CAYTWK010000279.1:0-2759 GCA_964442095.1 uncultured Caulobacteraceae bacterium
TTTGGCGCATTAGATCCGCATGTTCATGAAACCTATTATTCAAGCAAACATTCTCAATAAGTAAAAAGTATAATTAATACAGAGATTTGCTGCAAAATTATGCGAAATTTCCAATTTAGTTAAAATCCAATCTATTTTTTAAGCACGGATTTTAACCTTTATGTGTAAAAGGGGTGCCAAGTGCTAGAAAATAGGCACGTAGATAGTTGGGTTGCAATTTATTGCGGTTGGTTAAGGAACACTAGAATGGTTCGAGTTCCAATGGGGCGGTTTAAAGACGTTCAATCAAAGCCATATGCTGGCTTATTATTAATGGTGTTTGCCAGCTGCATTCCATTTCAAGTGAGTGCAAATGGACTTTTAGGCGAGAAAAGCGCACCAGCTAATAATAGAGAAATTAGCGAAGCGAGCGCCACAAGAGCTTCTGCAGCAAGCGTGCGTAACACTAGAACTCGAAGCAATGTTTCTTCCGAAGCTGCTTCGCCTAATACGGCTAGTCCGCGCATTCAAGCCCGCACCGCGAGTGTGCCAACGCCACAGGCAGCAACTCAAAGAATTTCAAATAGTGCGAATACGCCAGTCAAAGAAAAACCTGCTAGCGTCCAACCATCTGTATCGAGCGCAAATAATGCACAAAAGGCCAAAACTTCGAATGTAAGCCTCGCAACTGAAGCTGAAATGGCTTTAGCACTTGATTTGCCGCTTGAAGTAAAAAGCGCAAGTGATGTGCGCTTTGCTACAAATGATATGCGCCCAATGGATGTAGCGCCATGGCAAAAAATTGGCTCTCCCTATCAGGTTAATGGTGTCTGGTATATTCCTGCGCATGAGCCAAATTATGACGAAATCGGTGAAGCTTCCTGGTATGGTAGCCAATTTAATGGTCGCCCAACCGCAAACGGCGAAATATTCGATATGAATGTGGTTACGGTTGCGCATCCGACCTTGCCAATACCATCATTAGTAGAGGTTATAAATCTTGAGAATGGTCGCTCCATTGTCGCCCGCGTTAATGACCGTGGACCATTTGCAAACAATCGCTTAATCGATGTTTCGCAACGTGGCGCAGAGCTATTAGGTTTTAAAGATAAAGGCAAAGCTAGGGTTCGGGTTCGTTATGTCGGACAAGCACCACAACAGACCATTAATGCAAATAATTCACGCCCTAATACGACTATTAGTGCCGCGACTAATGCTCAGACCGCCACAAACAATAGAACGACAAGCCCTATAGTCGAAGCAGCAAAACCCGTGAATGTTCAGCCAAACACTGCTAGTAATGGCGTTTTGGCCGCTACAACGGATAATCAAGGCGGTGCCTATGTTCAAATTGGCGCCTTTTCAAGCCTAGCTAATGCAGAACGCGCTTTAGATCAGAATTCAAGCTTTGGTCCCGGCAAAATCGTTCCAGTCCATAACGGATCTACTAGTGTATATCGCGTTCTTATCGGTCCGTTTGATGCAACAGATGCAGCTTTAAAGGCTCAAGAAGCTAAATCGAATGGAATTAGCGGTGCCCGCGTATTGGCAAATATCTCATAGACGCAATAAATTTCCGATAATATTACTTGACCTTTAAGGCTAAATAGCCAATCAGTTTGGCATGGAAAATGGAATCTTTATTACCCTAGAAGGCGGCGAGGGAACTGGTAAAACTACACTATTGCAAGCCCTAAGGGACTATTTTTTAGCAACGGGCCATGAAGTAGTGACCACGCGCGAACCGGGCGGCACCGATGGCGCAGAGGCAATACGAAATCTTTTGGTTACTGGAGATGCCAATAGATGGAATGCTATGAGCGAAATCTGTCTATTTTATGCTGCACGTGAAGACCATATAAGACGATTGATTTTGCCAGCAATCGAACAAAAAAAGGTTGTTATTTGCGATAGATTCTTCGATTCAACCCGCGCATATCAAGGCGAATTGGGTGCAAATGAGCAAAATGTTATTAAATGTCTTGAAGATAATATTGTCGGCGCTTGCCTGCCAAATTTGACCTTGATTTTGGATATAGATGTTGAAATCGGCCTTGCACGAGCAGGTTCGCGGCGAGGTAATGAAATGCGCTTTGAAGCTAAAACAATCGATTTCCACAATAAGCTTAGGCAAAAATTCTTGGAAATCGCTAAGAATGAGCCCAAAAGATGCGCAATAATTGACGCTAGCCAAAGCCCCTCTGAAGTATTACGAGTAGCGATTGAGATAATAGAATCGAAAATCGATACAATCCCTCGCCTTGAGCAAAATTAAGACAATGAGCGATGATGTTTTAATTGATCAGTGTTTTGACCTGCCGCACCCGCGCGAAGTCTTTGAGTTTTTTGGAAATCGCGAAATAGAATCCCAAATTGCAGATGCTATTGAAAATGGAAAGCTTCACCATGGTTTAATCCTCTGTGGCCCCAAGAGCATTGGAAAAGCGACTTTGGCCTATAGAATAGCTAGGCGTTATTTAGGTGCGCAAAAGTCAAATGAAAGCCCTCTAGCAAGCATAAGGGACGATATTATTTGCCATCAAATCGCGAATGGAGCATGTCAAGATTTACGAACCGCGACCCGCTTTTGCCCTGAGAAAATGGATGTTAGGGCAAATATTTCAATTGCGGCAATCCGTGCAATTACCCAAATGTTTGAATTAAAGGCAAATAATAAACTAGGCCGCCGGATTGCGATAATTGATAGTGCTGATGATTTAAGATTAGAAGGGGCCAACGCATTATTAAAAACCCTAGAAGAGCCACCAAAGGGCGCAATA
>CAYTWK010000280.1:0-2758 GCA_964442095.1 uncultured Caulobacteraceae bacterium
AACAACAAAAATAAGGTCTGGAATACCGCCCATCGCCGCAATACCGCCCAAAGCGCGCTCTAGTTTTTCGTATTCGCGGCTAAAGTTTAGGATTTCTTTTTTTGTAAGACCCTGCGGTGCATCACCTTGAGCAATTGCTTCAACTTCGCGCATACGAGCGATTGATTTGGAAACGGTTTGCCAATTGGTCAAAGTTCCGCCCAACCAGCGATGATTAATATAATATTGCGCGCAACGCTTTGCCGCGCTGGCAACTGGTTCAGATGCTTGGCGTTTTGTTCCAACAAATAGAACGCGGCCACCTTTTGCGGTAACTTCGCGAACTTTAACCAAAGCTTGGTGTAATAGGGGAACTGATTGCGACAAATCCAAAATATGGATATTCGCTCTTTCGCCAAAAATATAGCGTTTCATCTTTGGGTTCCAACGGTGAGTTTGGTGACCAAAGTGGGCCCCAGCTTCTAATAGCTGACGCATTGTAAATTCAGGTAGTGCCATTTCATTTTCCTTTTCCGGCTGGCCTCCGCAAGCTGGAGCAAAACATTTCCCTATATAGAAATTGCAATGCGCCGGAATGGATAGCGGCTTTTCGGCTCGGGATTGAACAACAAAAAGCGCGCTAGCCGAAGCTCGCGTGCGTAGTGAGCCGTCCGTTTAGTAAAAAATTACGGCTAAAGCAAAGGTTTTTGGCAATAAAACTGCTTATTTGAAGCGGTTTATGCAGCAAAGGACCCAAGTTTGCTAATATTCTTGGAGTGCTTCAACGCTAAGCGCGCTTTTTAGCGCGCGGCGCGCCGAAATATCGAGCGGGAACCGCCCAGGTATAGACATTTCTACTTCTTGGCCATTATTAATGCGCATAATAAAGCGCAATTCACCAAAATTTGCCGATTCCATTCCTTTGAGAGTTTCGGTAACTTTCGCTAAATCGTCAAAATTTGGATTGTCGGAAAGATATACAATTACGCCCTCATATTCTTTTTGGGCAATGTTTTCGACCAAATCAAACCTGCTGGCGCTGATTTTTAAATCACCATCAATTAGTTTAGCATTTGCTACAAAGCTAACGGCATTGCCGACCTTGCACAAATCACGCGAAATTACCAATTCTTCGGGCCTAACAAATACCTCGTATTCGCCAGTGGGGTCGGTCAAGGTTACCCAAGCGAATTTGCCGCCCTTTTTTGCTGGCCTTTCTTTTGAAGCGCGAATGACCCCCGCCATTCTGAATACCGCCTCCGAAGTTTGCATATATTCTTCGACATTGGCGATGAAAACTGTTCGCCTTAGGGTTAGTTCTTCAACCAAATCATCAAGTGGATGCCCAGATAGAAATAGGCCAACTGCCGCAAATTCGTTTGCCAATCTTTCTTGTTCAGCCCATGGTTTGCAATCAGGAATTGGCACACGCGGTGGAAGCACATCTTCACCAAATAGGCTTGCTTGATTGGAATCATTTTCATCATTTGTCGCATTCGCATGAGCCATTAATTGGTCAATTGCAAAAAATAATTTGGCGCGATTGGGCTCTAGACTATCAAATGCACCAGCTTTTATTAGGGTTTCAACCGACCTTTTGTTTAAGTTTTTTGGCCCGACGCGTTCAAAGAATTCGTGTATATTGCTAAATAGTCCGCCCTCTTCACGGATTTTCACCATTTCTTCCATAGCCTTTAGGCCAATATTCTTTAAGGCGCCAAGGCCATAGACAATTGCCCCATCCTTAATCGAAAAATTGGCCATGGATTTATTTATGTCGGGCTTTATTACCCTAATCCCGATGCGTTTCGCTTCTTGGACAAATGCGCTTAATTTATTGGTGACTTGTCTATCCAAAATCATTGAAGCTGTTATATATTCAACTGGATATTTTGCGCGTAGCCAAGCGGTCTGATAAGAAACGACGGCATAAGCGGCAGCATGCGATTTATTGAAACCATAGCCCGCAAATTTATTGACTAGGTCAAAAATCCGCCCCGCAGTATTGCTATCGACACTATTATTTTTTGCGCCTTCGATAAAAATCTGCCGCTGTTTATCCATTTCGGCTTGATCTTTTTTACCCATTGCGCGGCGCAGCACATCCGCCTGACCTAGGCTATAGCCAGATAGGATTTGCGCAATCTGCATAACTTGTTCTTGATAAATAATGACGCCATGGGTTTCGCGCAAAATCGGCTCTAGGCTTGGATGGAGATAGTCCGCCTTTTGCTTTCCAGCCTTCACATCGCAATACATTGGGATATTCTCCATTGGCCCTGGACGATACAAAGAAATCAATGCGATAATATCATCAAGGCACGTCGGGACCATACGCCGCAGCGTATCGCGCATTCCCTGCCCCTCAAGTTGGAAGACACCCAATGTATTACCAGTGGCAAGGAATTTGAAAACCTCTGGATCGTCATATCTTTGCGAAGAAAAATCGACAATAATATCGCGCTCGGCCAAGAGTTTGATTGCATAATCAATAACTGTTAGCGTTTTTAGCCCCAAAAAGTCGAATTTTACGAGACCTGCATCCTCTGCCGCCTTCATATTATATTGGGTTGCTGGTAGTTCCGAACGCGGATCCTTATAGAGAGGCACTAATTCACGTATTCTCCTACCCGCAATAATCAGGCCGGCCGCATGGGTCGAAGCGTTTCTATAGAGGCCTTCTAATTCGAGCGCCGTATCAAGCACGGAGCGAACATCCTCGTCTTTGCGATAAAGCTCGTTCAATTGCGCTTCTTGGCCAATTGCATCTGCCAATTTA
>CAYTWK010000281.1:0-2757 GCA_964442095.1 uncultured Caulobacteraceae bacterium
GCAATTGGATGGCGCATTTATAGTTTCTGCCCTTGAGTATGGCGGCAATTATGATGGCGAAGCAATTTTCTCAATGACTTTGGTATCGGCGGGCCAAATTGGGTTTTCGGCACTATGAAAACTATAAATAAGGCACGCGGTGAAGCAGGTGTGCGAATTAATGGAAAAGACTATCGATTGTGTCTTACCTTAGGGGCACTAGCCGAATTGGAAACAGCTTTTGCCGCGCAAGATTTAAGCGATCTTGGCGGCAAATTAAGAAATTTATCGGCGCGTGATTTTCTGATTGTTCTGATGATTTTGCTCAAAGGCGGCGCCAATGAATTGGACTTAGAAACTCTAAAGTCCGCGCAAATCGATACGAAAGAGGCCAGCCAATCTATAGCCGAAGCATTTTCCCGAGCGCTTGGTGAATAATTAGAGCGCGCGATGGAACAAAATCCGCAGAATATATGGGCTCAATTATTATTTCGCGGCCAGCAAATTGGCATTAGCCCAAGAGATTTCTGGCGCCTTTCTTTGCGTGAATGGCGTGCAATAAATGGCGAGATAAATGCGCAAAAGCCAATGTGCAAAAGCGAATTTGAAGACTTAGCAAGGACATTTGAGGATTGATATGAAAAATCAAGAATTTGAAAGTGAATTGAATTATGCAGGCAATCTGTTGCAGGATTTTGCTAAGACCACTGCAGGTTCTGCCGCCGAAATGATGGCGAATAGCTTCGAAATTGCGGGAAAGCGAATTTCTAGCTCTTTGGCAAATGCTGCACGAAGTGGTGAGATATCAATAAAGGGACTGGCCCAATCAATTCTGCGTGACTTGTCAAATATTGGAATAAATAAGTTCATTATTAAGCCAATTGATGGCCTTATTGATAGTATTTTGAAGTCGGTTCCGATGTATGGCGCGCGCGCAAGCGGCGGGATTGTTAATCAAGGCGGCGCCTATTTAGTCGGTGAAAATGGACCGGAGCTATTTGTGCCGCGGGTTGGCGGATCTGTGGAAAATCAAAATTTTGGCGCACCGATTAGTATCCATATCAATATGGCAAATAATAGCCAATTGGCAGACGTAAAGCGTTCAAGCGCGCAAATTAGTGCAGCTTTGGCGCGCGCAGTTCAAAAAGGGATAACAAGAATATGAGCGAATTTCATGATATTTTGTTCCCGATTAAAATCGCAAGAGGCGCAATCGGAGGCCCAATTCGTGCAACAAGTATAAAGACAAATGGCGCGGGCAAAGAAGTGCGCAATTCAGCGCTCTATAATTCTAGGCGACGCTATGAAATATCGTCAAAAGGTTCCAATATTGATGAATTATCTGAACTATTAGAGTTCTATGAGGCGCGTATGGGCCGACTTCATAGTTTTCGCTTTCGTGACCCGATGGACAATAAATCTTGTGCACCATCTTTAACACCAAGTGCATTGGATCAAGTAATTGCGATTGGTGACGGCGTTAAAACCCAATTTCAACTAGTGAAAAAATATGGCGATACCAAAGGCGATTATATCCGCAATATTACCAAGCCTGTCCTAAATAGTGTGCAGATTGCAATTAACGGCACCACAAGGCCGCAAGCTGAATTTTCTGTAGATTATCTTACTGGTGTGATTGAGTTTTCTACTGCGCCGAATAATGCAGCTATTATTAGCGCGGGATATGTTTTTGATACTAAAGTGCGATTTGATAATGAAAGCCTAGACTTTTCGCTTGATGGCTTTGGCACCGGCCAATTAACATCCATTTCACTTATCGAGGTTTTGTGATGCGAAATCTAGATAATGGCTTTGTTCAAAAACTCGCTTCGGGCGCGACGACATTGTGTCTTGCCTGGGTATTCGAGCGTAAAGACGGTCTTTTATTGCGCATAACCAGTCATGATAGGGACTTAATCATTGGAAGTGAGACTTATACTAGCGCGCCTACATTTGGCGCAGGTCAATTAGAAGCAAACTCTACTTTGTCGCCCGATAGTTTCAGTGCACTCGCCGCTTATGATATTGAAGGTATTCGGGCCGAAGATATAATCCTTGGGCGCTGGGATAGGGCAAAAGTAAAACTATCAATTATTGATTGGCAAAACACCAATTATTCGGTTGAAATCTGGAATGGCTATATAGACAGCTTTAGGCAAAGAAAATTTGGCTTTGAAATGGATTTGGTTGGTCCAGAAAAAGGCCTATCAAACATGATTGGCCGAAAATTTACCAAGCAATGTAGCGCAAAACTCGGTGATAGATTTTGCAAAATTGATTTTACGATCCAAGGGCGAACAATAAACTCAAGTGTAAACGAAATAATCAATGATAGATCGATATTGCTTTCAGGCATAAATATTTCGCCAATGGATTTCGTCAATGGACGATTATTATTCACAAATGGGGGCCTTGATGGTTGTGAATACGGAATATCAAATATTGAGGAAGCGGATGCCGGATATATCGTCTTCTTTGATTACCCAATGCCAATTTTGCCATCTGTAAATGACGGAGTTAGGCTGTTTGTTGGCTGCGATAAAACGTTTGCTACATGCAAAAGCCGATTTTCAAATCAGGCCAACTTTCGCGGTTTCCCACATATGCCGGGGGAAGATTTCGTGTTTTCTGCGGCAAAATGATGGATCAATCAATTGATGGCGAAAAAATAATCGCTGCGGCTCTCGAATGGTTAGGCACGCCATTTCTCGCTGGTGCAAATTTAAAGGGAATTGGCTGTGATTGCGCGGGCTTAATCGAAGGCGTGCTATCAGAATT
>CAYTWK010000282.1:0-2752 GCA_964442095.1 uncultured Caulobacteraceae bacterium
ATCAATTTATTTAAAAGTGGCTGAGGTATGATTTCCCCAGTTTTATAATGTTTAGCAAAACGATTTAGAATTTCAGGTGTATCAGCCCAATGCTCTAGGATTTGGCTAGGGAATTCAACGAAATCGCGCAAAACATTTGTACCAGACTGGCTTGGATATTTAACATCCGAGAGAATTCCATGTAATGCGTGTCCAAATTCGTGGAAAAGTGTAACAACGTCATCAAAACTCAAGAGGCTAGGGTTTCCAGCAGAAGGTTTGGTATAATTGCAAACATTAAACACGATTGGGGTAATATTTCCGACTAGTCTTTGTTGATCCCTAAAACTAGACATCCAAGCGCCAGATTGCTTTGATGGGCGTGTATAAAAATCGCCATACCAAATTGCAGCAGAGCGGCCTGAACTATCAAAAACTTCATAGGCGACTACATCTGAGTGCCAAACTGGTAGATTGTTGCGCTTCACAAAACGAAGGCCAAATAGGCGGTTTGCATTATAATGAAGTGCATCAATCATATTTGAAAGTTCAAAATATGGTTTGATTTCATTCTCATCAATATCGTATTTTTCCTTGCGAACTTTTTCAGCATAATGCCACCAATCCCAAGACTTGATACCACCTTCTAAGCCATCACGTGTTGCAACTTCTTGAAGCATTGCCCGTTCGCGTTTGGCAGTTGCCAAAGATGCGGCCCAAACCTTATTCATCATATTCATGGCATTGGTTGGATTCTTTGCCATTCTGTCATCCAATTGATATTCGGCAAAAGATTTGAAGCCTAATAGTTTGGCTTTTTCGGTCCGCAAATTTAGAATTTCAACAATCAATGGGCGATTATCATTAGCGGAGGTTGCTCCTACTTCCATCCAGCCTTTTTGAACCTTTTCGCGCAAATCGCGACGTGTTGAATTGGTTAAAAACGGTTCGAAGCTTGAGCGCGAAAGAGTAACCACGCCCAAGGCATCGATTTTGCGCTCTTTCGCGGCATTCTTGGCTGCATCAATTTGGCTTGCATTGAGGCCAGCGAAATCCGCCTCGGCGCGAAGTGGCAAAGCAAAACCTGACTGTCCAGCAAGGACGTTTTGATCAAATTTCACTTGAAGCTCGGCTAAGCGCGCATCAATTGCAGCCGCACGCTTTTTATCGGCATCGTTTAAGAGTGCACCACCACGAACAAAGCCTTTATAAGCACGCTCAACGAGGCGCATTTGCGCATAATCGAGGTTTAAAGCATTTCGTGTTTCATAAATCGCCTTTACCTTGGCGAATAGTTTGGCGTCTTGATTAATCGAAGAAGTGTGCGCCGAAAGCTTACCTGCAATATCGCCTTCTACAGCCTGTAGTGCTGGATTTGTATGTGCAGATGTCAAATGAAAGAAAACAGATGCGACCTTGGTTAGATCTGAACCAGAGCGCTCCATCGCCTCCATAGTATTTATAAATGTAGGCGCGGCGCGATTACCCGCAATAGCGGCCAATTCACGTTTGTGAGTGGCCATAGCACTAACAAAAGCAGGCATAAAATGCGCAGGCGTAAAAGTTGAAAATGGTGGTGCTCCAAATGGAGTATTCCATTTTGCCAATAATGGGTTTGCCACAGCGGCAGCTTTGCGGCGCGGCGCAGCATTTGCGCTTTCAGGGTTCATATTCATAGTTCCGATAATAGAAAAGGTTGTTGCGGTTACTGTTCCCGCTAAGAATTCACGACGACGCATTGTTTGCTCCTCTTGTTGGCAATTACATTATCGATATTTTATTGATTGTCGATACTAATTTCATGATTAAAAATTCTTCATAATTGCTTTGGCAAGAGAAATGCTATAGCCCATTCGCATGTTAAAAATGCCATTTAAAGAAATATACCGCGGCAAAGAGCCGATGCGGATTAATAAATTATTGGCCGGTGAGGGCATATGTTCGCGGCGCGAAGCTGAGGCCCTTATGGATAATGGGCAAATATTGGTGGATGGGGAAATTGTTAGAGTAGGATATAAAATCCAAAATGGCCAAACTATAGAAATATTGCCAGCTGGCGGTCATGCTCTTCAGAACAAATATTCAATTGTTTACCATAAGCCAATTGGAATAGTGTCTGGTCAACCGGAAAAGGGACAAGTCCCCGCAATTCGCATGATAAATAAGAGCAATTTTTTTGGCGAAAGTGGTGAGATACCGGTCCGGGATACGAGAATACCACCTGCCGGAAGGCTAGATAAGGATAGCCGTGGATTATTAATTCTCTCTCAGGATGGTGTTGTTTCAAAAGCGATTATTGGCCCTGATTCTGACTTGGAGAAGGAATATATAGTTAAAGTAAAAGGCTATTTGAACGAAGTAAAACTTAGGCTTTTGACACATGGTCTTGAGCTTGATGGTCGTCAATTGAAACCTGCAAAAATTGACCGCCTAACCGAAAATAGTTTCAACATTATTCTAAAAGAGGGCCGCAATCGACAAATTCGTCGTATGTGCGAGCTTTTAGATCTAAAAGTCATTGATTTATTTAGGGTTAGGATTGGCAGCATATTATTGGATGATTTGCCAGAGGGCAAATGGCGACACCTAAGCGACAATGAGAAGCGTGCACTTTTGGGGCGCTAACAAATTCAACTGCCGCTCGTATGCAAGTGGCGCTTGATTTAATTAGATATATCTTTATTCAAGCTTTTGCATTGTGATGCTATTGCGCATATGCAACGGACAGGTGGCCGAGTCCGGTTTAAGGCAACGGTCTTGAAAACCGTCGTAG
>CAYTWK010000283.1:0-2734 GCA_964442095.1 uncultured Caulobacteraceae bacterium
AGGCGCGCATTATTATGATGGGCGAAGCTTTCATGGGTTCCAAATGGATCGGGAACTTGGGTCAAAGGCCTTTGCAAATGCTCTTCGAGCATTTCAGGATTTGGGACATTGTCGGGGACTTTGCGCATTCCATCCATATCGTCGGAAACGCAAATAATTTGGGTAGGGATTTTTCCCTCTGTCAATGCAATAAAGGCATTGCGCACCATTGTCGTGCGTACAACTTCGCCAAAAGTCCCAATATGCGGAAGACCCGATGGTCCATATCCGGTTTCAAATGTCACAATATTGCTCTTGGTGCGATTATACCGCTCTAGGACTAGTCGTGCTTGTTCAAATGGCCAAGCTTTTGCGCCTTGAGCAAGAATAGATAGATTTTTCTTATCGGACATTATTTTGTTTTCTTTTGGAAATTTTGGTTTTAAAATTCGCTAGAGTTCGCGATGAGACGGCTTTACACCAAAGCGCACCTTATTGGAAATATTTGTAACAGATTTGGCTATTACCAAACTATAAAATTATGCTATCCAAGGCGAAATGTTAGAGAATTTAGTTTTATTTCGTCATGGCAAAGCGCAAAGACCCTATGATGCGCCCGATGATTTTAGCCGCGAACTGACCGAACGTGGCTGCTATGACGCATTGGCCCAAGCCCTGCGCCTAAAGGCCATGGGCTTTGTTCCAGATATTGCGTGTGTTTCAACTGCGCTGCGGGCATCACAAACTTGGGATCAAGCCGCAAGTGTTTTTGAAAATTGTAAAACCAAATTAACGCGCGAATTATATCACGCCTCGGCCGATAAATATCTCGAAGTTGCGAAAGAGACTTTGGCAAATAATGTAATTATTGTGGCCCATGATCCAGGTCTTCATGAATTATGCCGCCATTTCCTTAGAGGTTCACCCGAAGACAATTCAAACAATTTACTCCATTTTGGATTTCCAACCGCGGGCATTGCTTGGTTCAAAGCGGACGCGAAAAATCGCAACGGGTTTGAATTATTGCAGTTTTTTGACCCAAATGGCGCATTTTAGCAGTCATTATCGCCTATCACCAAATTGACGCAACGTCATGATTGTGCGAAGAGGAATTGGGGAAAATAGTATAAATTTGAATTGGCTAGAAGCATGATTGCAAATACTAGTGCAGCGAAAGCGGCTCTTAGGTCAAACCGCCGTGAAGAAAAAAAGATTGCCAACCGCGAGGCGATTTTGGCGTCCGCTACTGAAGTATTTAACGAAATTGGTTATGAAGCCACGAATATTCGCGACATTATTCGCAGAACAAATCTGGCCACTGGAACTTTTTATAATTATTTCAAAACTAAAGAAGAAGTTTTTGATGCATTGCAGGCAAATGCCATTTCGCGTTTTAAACCGATTTTACGCGATATTCATATGTCTGCAAAGGGCGATTTCAAAACCTTTGTTGAAACCGCATATTTGGGCTATTTTCAATTTGTTATGGATAATCGACCTTTTGCCAAAAAGCTCGATGAAAATGGCATATTTGCCAAGGCACGCTTTGACACTCCAGAGACTTTGGTGATGTTCGCCGAAATTAAAAATTATATTCTTAAATATGTCGAAGGCGAAGATTTTTCCGCCCAAGATCATGAATTTCTTACTGCGTCCTGTATTGGAATTGCACAAGAGCTTAGCCAATGCATTTTGCGCGATAGGAGCAATACGATACAAGATGTAGCGAATTTTGCCACTTGCTTTGTTTTGGCTGCAATTGAGGGATTAAAGGCGCGAAAATAATTTGCGCACTTGATAATGGCCTCTTTGCAAATCTAATAGCTCAAGACCCTCGTATAGATAAATATCCATTGAAAAAGGGGGACAAAATGAAATTTTCTAAAACACAAATATCTATGATTACGGCTGCTGCAATTCTCGGCTATACTGGCTTTGCCCATGCGGCAGTAAGTGGCTTGCAAATCCCCCCTGGGCAGACCTTTCTTTTAGGCGGCGAACAAGTTTTGCCTTTGAAAGTTTATGCGTGCAACAGAGGAGATACCGCAATCGACATTAAAGCGAAGATAGGTCAAGAAGAGCGGCTAATAGCGCAGGTAAAACCAAGCGAATGCGCACGCCATACGTTTGCTACTGGCGAAACCGTCGCACTTACCAATCTTTCAGATAGCCAAACAGGCCGCATGCGCGTTGAATTCGATGCCCCAGTTACTAGCCTAAGTATGCGTTATATCGGCAAGGGTTTGACGGACTAATTCTTTAAATTATGGCCTTGGGATTTGGCGATTTCGCACGCGATTTTCACATCTTGGGCGCGCGATTTCGGGGCAATTAGAATCCCTTCATCGGAAACCACAACCATAATATCTTCGAGGCCGATAATGGCGACTTGGGTGTTTGGCGATAAGACCAGATTATTCTTGCTATCAATATGGATTGTGTTTGGCGGGCTATGATTGCCCATTTCATCTTTCTCGCCGAGGCGCCATATTTCACTGAAGCTACCTAAGTCAGCCCAACCAATGTCACATGGCACAACTGCTGATTTGTCAGTTTTTTCCATAATAGCATAGTCAATTGAAATAGATGGAATTTTTGCAAAATCATCTTTTTGCAAATAGATGATATTGTCTTTGCTTTTTGCCGTTTCCAATGCAGCGCGGCTATAATTATAGACTTCAGGTGCATGGCTTTGCATTTCATTTATCATTACCTCTGGCGCAAACAAGAATATGCCACCATTCCAGAAATGCCT
>CAYTWK010000284.1:0-2727 GCA_964442095.1 uncultured Caulobacteraceae bacterium
ATTTCGGCTGCTGCTGCCGCCGCGGCTGTTGGCGGTGCGGGCGCATACAATGCCGCAACCAATAATATGGCATCGGGCGCGGTTACACCCGATGCAACATGGCAATTTCAAATTATCGACAGCCTTGGTGGCCGTAAAACATTTACTATTGGACTATTGAAATCAGCAACGCCAAATCAATGGCACGCCGAAGTTTACGCTTCGCCGGCTTCAAATGTTGTAACTGGCGCGCCACTGGTTAATGGTCAGATTAAGGCGGGCACTCTCGCTTTTACACCAACAGGCACAATTGATGTTGCTGCATCGACAGCATCATTATTAACGCCCATCGCAATTGGTGCAGCCGCAGCAGGCGCGCCGGCAGCCGGCGCAGTTAATTGGGCGGCTTCAACAGGCCTAGCGGCGCAATCATTCACCATGGATATTGGCCAAAGTGCAACTTCAAATGGCGCAGTTACGCAATTTGCGGCAGCAACCGGTCTAAATTCGACAACTGCCGACGGTTCGCCGACTGGGGAACTTGCTGGGCTTGATATTGATAAAGAAGGCTATGTAATTGCCAATTTCACTTCTGGATTAAACAAGAAAATCTTCAAAATTCCATTGGCAACTTTTGTAAATCCTGATGATCTACTTGCGCAAACTAATGGTGCTTATCGAACTACTGCGGATTCCGGGGCGGCTACACTAAAGTCTGCAGGCTCTAGTGGTGCAGGTTCACTTAAATCAAGCGCATTAGAAGCTTCGACCGTCGATTTGGCACTGGAGTTTTCAAATATGATTATTACGCAGCGCGCCTATAGCGCATCGTCCAAAATCATAACTACCGCTGATGAAATGCTAGACGAGCTAATCCGCATGAAGAGGTAATAGTCTGAATTTCTTGATATTTTTTGTTGTTCGCTAGAATTGCGATTTTGTTACTAACCAGTTTTTAAGCTTGTTGCTTATCGAGAGCTTAAAATTTTTAGCGTATCTTCTGCCAATAAAAAGAAGATATGGAGTATGGAAAAATGGTGCAAACTATAGTGCGAGAAGCTTCGGTCATAGGCCCAGAAGGTATTCCACTTACGTTGGCGACATTGCCGCCGCCCGATACTGGGCGCTGGGTTGCGCGTCGTAAAGCTGAATTGGTTGCGGCGGTTAAAGGCGGTCTGCTTAGCTTGGAACAAGCTTGTGAGCGTTATAATTTATCTATTGAAGAATTTCTTTCTTGGCAAAGGCAGGTTGATAAACACGGACTGCGTGGCCTTCGTGTAACAAGATTGCAATCATATAGGTAATTTTTGCATAGTAATGCAGTTAAAATGCTGATTTTTTCATAAAATTAATCAGACATTTACGGTTTAAGTAGGAAAAAGCTGCCTAGTGCTTCGAATTATGGGTGAAATCCAGATTCCAAGCCTAAGCGGAGAGAATACTTGGATCGTTTATTATCATCATTAGGTTCAATTGGTGCGTCGCGGCTTTTGGCGGCTTTGGGCGTCACAGGGCTTGTGGCAGCGGCACTTTTCGCCATAATGTTCAATGTCGGCAATGAAGAAAAGTCGCTTTTGTATTCTGGTCTGTCCGCCAAAGACGCGGCGGCGATCACCGAATCACTTGATACCTCAAAGATAAAATATGAAGTTTCGCCTGATGGGTCGTCGATTTTTGTGCCACGCTCGAAAATAGCTCAGGCGCGTATGGATTTAGCCGCCAATGGCTTGCCTGGCAAAGGCTCTATGGGCTACGAGCTTTTTGACAATCAAGACGCTTTGGGCGCTACAAGTTTTGTTCAAAACATCAATAAATTAAGAGCTTTAGAGGGCGAATTGGCGCGCTCGATTGATAGTCTTGATACCGTGCAGAACGCGCGCGTTCATTTAAATATTCCTGAAAAGACGCTTTTCTCCGAGAACAAAGAGCAAGCAAGCGCATCAATTATTGTTGGTCTAGAGCGCGGCAGCCTTACGGACAGGCATGTAAATGCCATTCGCAATTTAGCTGCATCGGCGGTTCCGGGGCTTTCACCTGATAAAGTCGCGATTACTGATGAACGCGGCGAACTACTTGCGAGCGCGCAAATCGGCGCGGACGCAACATCAGGCGCTATGGACGACAAAAAGGCCCAATATGAAGAACGCATGCGCCAAAAACTTCAAGGCATGCTAGAGGGTCTATTGGGGCCGGGTGCTGCCCGTGTTCAGGTTTCTGCGGAAATGGACTTTTCGCAAGTTGCCCAAACCGAAGAGACTTTTGACCCTGATAAAGTTGCGCCACGTTCAACCCGCACGGTTGAGGAAACCGGCTCTGATACTGCTTCCGATAATGCCGTGACACAGGGTCAGAATGTTCCAGATGGTGCAGCGCCTGCTGCTGCTGGCGGCAATACTTCGGCCACTAGCCGCACAGATGAAACCGTTAATTATGAGATTTCAAAATCGGTTAAAACCGAAACTACCGCCCCTGGTGCAGTCACTAGATTGTCAGTCGCTGTTGCGATTGATGGGGCGCGCACTCCTGCGGCAAAAGCTGGAGCTGAGCCAAAATATACACCAAGAACCCAAGAAGAAATGGCGCAAATTACCGCATTAGTTAGACGCGCAGCCGGCATTTCGGATGAGCGCGGCGACACTATCGAAGTAACTAATATTAGATTTGCACGTGCCCCATTAGATGTAGGTTCAAAAGCTCCATCAAAATTCGCCTTTGATAAAGATGATATTTTCATGGGCGTCCGCCTCC
>CAYTWK010000285.1:0-2713 GCA_964442095.1 uncultured Caulobacteraceae bacterium
GGGTCTATTCTTGGTTGACAAGATTTTGGCGGTTTTTGCCGCAACGGGTGTTATTTTGTCTGCTGCCTATATGCTTACTATGTATCGCCGTGTGGTTTTTGGACCAATCAAAAACCCAGATCTGGAAACTATCGAGGATCTAAATCTACGTGAAATAATCGTATTCATTCCATTAATCTTGGGCGCTTTGTGGCTTGGTTTTATGCCAAACGCCGCGCTTGATATCACAAATGCTTCGGCGCTACATGTCGTAGATTCTTTTCATTCAGTATTTAAATAAAGCAATAATTCCATGAACCAAGCTCAATTGATAAAAGATTTAGCATTTATTATTCCCGAACTTATTCTAAGCGCGGGCGTGATGATACTTGTATTGATTGGTGCATTCTTGGGCAAAAAATCATACCGCGCGATTTCCTATTTATCTGTGGTTTTGCTTTTGGCGGCTGGTTTTGCTGGCCTTCATTATGCGCCTGAAAGTGCGGTTTTGGTATTCCAAAATGGCCTGAAAATTGATGATTTTGGCGGCTTTGCCAAATTGATTATTGCAATAACCACTTCGGCGGCCATTTTGCTTTCGATAGATTTTCTTAGCGCAAGGAATATCGAAAAGCCTGAATATCCAGTTTTGGCATTATTGGCCACAATTGGTATGTATATTATGGTTTCTAGCAATAGCTTGCTTGCTCTTTATATGGGTGTGGAATTGCAATCATTGGCGCTTTATGTATTGGCGGCCTATGCGCGTGATAGCCAAAAAAGCTCCGAAGCCGGTCTTAAATATTTCGTTCTAGGCGCGCTTTCTTCGGGTATTCTACTTTATGGAATATCCTTGGTTTATGGCTTTAGTGGCAGCATTGAATTTGCCCATATCAATAAAGCCGTTAGTTCTGGAAATATTGGTCTATTATTCGGTCTTGTATTTGTTCTTTCGGGCGTTGCGTTCAAAATGTCGGTTGCACCATTTCATATGTGGACACCCGATGTCTATGAAGGATCGCCAACGCCATCGACGGCTTTCTTTGCCACCGCTCCAAAATTTGCCGCGACAATCCTATTTGCCCGTGTTTGCTTTGATGCATTCGGTGGCGCAATCGACGATTGGCGTGGAATAATTCAGATAATGGCAGTATTATCGATGTTTGTCGGTAGTATTTTTGCCCTCCAGCAGAATAATCTAAAGCGACTTTTGGCCTATAGCTCGATTGCGAATATGGGCTATGCAATGGTTGCAATTTCCTCTGGTCCCGAATTTGGACCAAGTGCACTATTGGTCTTTAGTTCGGTATACGCAATTACATCGATCGGCATGTTTGGCGCGCTTTTGTCGCTACGCAAAACCAATGGCCGCTATATAGAAACTGTCACCGATTTGGCTGGCGTTTCAAAGCAAAAGCCAGCCTTGGCTATTGCATTTAGTGTGATGCTTTTCTCGGTTATGGGTATTCCGCCGCTTGCGGGTTTCTTCGGCAAGTTTGAAATTTTCCTTGCGGCTGTGCGCGGCGGCGTAATTCCTATGGCCATTGTGCTTGTAATCGCATCTGTCATTTCGGCCTTTTATTATTTGCGTATTCTAAAAACCATGTGGTTTGATGAAGCCGACGCAACATTGGGCGAAGGTTTTGCAACTACTGGTATGACATTGGTGGGAACCACAATAATGCTTGCAACACTGACGCCGCTTATTGGTCTATTGTTTGGCGCTGCATTGGTTGCGTCCCAGAGTTTAAATTGAAACTCGAGCATTTAGACGAAATTGATTCTACAAATGATGAAGTGCGTCGCCGCTCTGAAAATGGTGAAACCGGCCCAATTTGGATAAGTGCCAAGAGCCAAACCAAAGGCCGTGGCCGTCGCGGGCGAGAATGGGAATCAAAAGTCGGGAACCTCTATGCTACCGGACTATATACTATGGAGATTGGAGCAAAAGAGGCCGCCAATCTTTCGTTTGTGGCCGCTCTTGCGGTGAGAGATACAATCGCGCATTATTTGCCGAAACAAGAAGCTAAGGTTAAATGGCCGAATGACGTTATGGTCTGCGGCAAAAAAATCTCGGGTATCCTTCTTGAATCATGGATAAATAAGGGCGTCATTAATGTGGCAATTGGAATTGGCATTAATATAGTCACGCCACCCGAAAATCCCTTAATTACGGCATGCACCATTAAATCCTTTTTGCAAGGCGACGATATTGTTCCAACCCGTGAAGATGTTCTCGAGATTCTTGTAAGTGCTTTCGGAAAATATCTTGGGGTTTGGCGCGATAATGGATTTGAGCCAATTCGCGAGTTGTGGCTTAATCATGCAATTGGGCTTGGTGAAGAAGTTATAGTCCGTTTGCCCGACTTGCAAAAAGCTGGTATTTTTAAAGACTTAAATTTAAATGGCGAATTGGTTGTTTTGCTCAATGACAATACTACCGAGTTTATAAGTGCTGGTGATGTATTTTTCCCTCACTTAAAATAATTACCCTTTGGTTACTGCAGAGTGCTTCTGCAAAACCATGCGAATATATGTAATCAATATTGCAATGCCTTTGGGCTATTGGTTTGCGTTTGGGGTTTTCTTGATTGAATAATGCATTAAAAATGGCGCGCTGCGTGATTATGCTATTTGCTGCAACGTCTGTATTAAGTGCGTGCGACCCAAACCGTATGCCAAAATCGGAAAAGCCGATTAGTTCACCGAGCAGCGCGAGGACAGCGTGCTTGTT
>CAYTWK010000286.1:0-2705 GCA_964442095.1 uncultured Caulobacteraceae bacterium
GTACACCAGAAAAATCAAGAGCAGCGATTAGAAAATTAAGCTATTGAATTAATTGATAAAAATGATAGACTTTTGAAAGTTAATTTCGCTAACCGTTTCCCTCAGGAGCCGCCAAAATTCTCAGATTTGCACCTTCATGGCTTCGCCACGCACTCGCAAATCTGGGTAATTTCGAAAAGAAAAATTTTGAGGCGGCTCTGCAATTTTTCTTTAGATTTTCTAACTTTAATCTGTTTGAGCACCAAGAGAGTAGGTTAGAAAATTTTACCAACTAGGATACCACAATCTGCCTTTTGCGAACGCTATACTTGTTTTATTTGCAAAATCGCTAGAGCGCGTTAAAGGTATCAATTTATTAATTGATCATTTGGATAAAAGCATCCATGCGCTTAGCGCAATTCCTATTCCTGAAACCATGAAAAAAACTGCCTTGTCTGGTATTCGCAAGAGCAATTTCGCGCCAATTGCTCCACCGAAGAGAGCGCCAATTCCGATAAGGATAGCTGCCTTAAGGGAGAAAGCCGAAGTTACAATAATCAATATTGCCGCAGCGAGATTTATAGCGGCGATTATAAGATTTTTTGACCGGCCAGCCATTTTCGGTGAAAGGTTATTGGCGGATAATAAGGCAAGGACTAGAAAGCTATTGCCGCCACCAAAATAGCCCCCATAAACTGATAGCAAAAATAGTATAAACTCATTTGAGTAATTTCGTATTTTTGATTTTGTTGTTTTGGGCGCCAATTCGAACTTTGCCGAGAAGGCTTTTGCAATATAGATTGAAGTTGCAAACAATATCAGCCATGGAATTTGAGCCGTGAAATAATCCGATGGAATTGCTATTATTGAAAGCGCACCGAGCGCACCGCCCAATAGGCAAATGATATGCCAATTATCAATCGGCACAGATGGAAGCTCGCCGTTTTCATCGCGCATTGATAGTGCGCTCAATATTTGTCCGGGGGATAAAGCTAATGTCGAAGTGACATTAGCTATTTTAGGATCAATCCCAAGAAAAATCATTGCGCCAATTGTAATTAATGGCCCACCACCAGCGAGTGTGTTGAAAATCGCCGCAATCATTCCGGCGCAAATGAGTGCTAGTGAATTCAAATCGAGCGCGAAGATTTGGTTCATAATTTTGTTGATCCCGCATACTTTGAACGCTGGAGAAGGCAAATACCCCTTTGATGACTATTTTTGCACCAAAGGGGTATTTAGCTATTTAATTTAAGCGACTAGAAGCCAACACTCACCGTCATAAAGTAATAGCTGCCATTAAATCCGAATTGGCCCGCATTCCGAGTATATGGCGTCTGGCCGGTTGAATATGACGCGGCTTCGCCGACAAAGCCATCAGCCCGATTATTCCATTTGTCGGGATAGACATCAAACACATTGTTTGCGCCAACAGAAAGGGTAACCTTTTCACTTATATTATAAGAAGCGGATAAATCGACGATTGTCTTGCCACTAAATTCCTGCACGCAGCGATTTGCTGCATCACATTTCACATTTGCATCTAGGGCGCTAAGTCCTGTGCTAAAGGCTTCGACGGGGCCAAAATATGAGGCCCTTCCGGTAAAAGTCAAATCACCAATGCCATAGCTTCCAGATAGCAAAAACTTGGTTCTTGGAACTGCGACTTCGATCAATTCGATTGAGGTAAGGCCAAGCAATTTGAACGATTGATTAGCTGCAGAAGCGCCCGCCAATAGTTGTGAAGGTGTTGCTTTTTGGCTTTCAACTTTAGTTTCGCTATGAGTGCCAGCGAGCGTAATAGTTAAATCACCTTCGCCGAGCTTGCGCTTATAGCTTACGACCGCATCAATGCCTTGGGTTTTGGTATCAATATGGTTTGTGAAAAAGCGAATTTCGCGCACCCCAGGGAAAAGTGCCGCAACAGCGGGGAAGTTTGCGGTAAGAATTCCCTCTGAAATTACAATTCTATCTTTGATGTCAATTAAGAATGCGTCCAAAGTAGCTGAAACGCTTCCGCCCATGACATTGTCAAATTTGCCAGTAATGCCTGCGCCATAATTGCTTGAAATTTCGGCTTCGGGCTGGGAAATGCCGAGAGTAGCCAGCCTTGGGTCATCGCTTGAAATTTGTTGGGTTTGTAAAATAGTATTGTTCTGCACAGTTGATGTATTCACTCGATTGCCAATTTGTGCAAGCGAAGGCGCACGGAAGCCAAGGTTATAAGAACCACGGATTGCAACATTTGGAGTCAGTTTATATCGCCCAGCCAATTTTCCTGAGAGGTTTCCGCCAAAATCGCTATAGTTTTCATAACGCAGTGCAGTAGTTAGTAATAATTCGTCCGAAATATCCGCTTCAATGTCGATATATGCACCAAAATTGGAGCGTGTAAGGTCATTTTCGTCCGCAGGGGCATATCCCGGCCGGCCGTTTGATCCGGGGGCTTTTCCGCTAAGTGCAAGCGGTCCAATGGCGTAAGAATTTGGATCTCCCCTTGTTACCACAAAATTGTCTTCGCGGTATTGCGCGCCAAGAGAAAGGTTCAAAGCCTGTGCCATTCCAACTTTTCCAAGCGATTTTACAGCACCAAAATCAAGAACATTTTGGCTAAATTGGGTTCGCCCAACATAGAAACTAGTTGGAGAAGCGGCACCCAGAGAAGCATTAACAGTATTCCTTGCCCATTGGTCTAAATAGTTTCTGCCAAATCCATAGGATAAGTC
>CAYTWK010000287.1:0-2695 GCA_964442095.1 uncultured Caulobacteraceae bacterium
TTTGGTGCGATTTGTAAATGGCGCATTACCGCTTTGCGCATAGATTAAAGTATAATTACACAATAGGATTTATTAGTTAATGAAAAGCCGCGAATTAAAAATTGAACGCATTATCAAAGCTAGCCCGGTGCGGATTTTTCGCTGTTGGACTACTCCGGAATTAATGGAAAAATGGTTTTGCCCAAAACCTTGGTATGTTAGCGATGTAGTTTTAGATTTGCGCGCAGGTGGCGCAAGTTCGATGTTTATATGCGGACCCAACGGCGAGAAGTTTCCGAATAATGGTGTGTATCTTGACGTCGTTCCTAACAAACGAATAGTATTCACAGATGCTTTTACATCAGCATGGATTCCGTCGGATAAAGCATTTTTTGTTGGCACAATTGAACTGGAAGATTTGGGCGATGGCACAACCAAATATACAGCAGTCGCAAATCATTGGACCAAAGAAGGCGCCGCCGAACACGAAAAAATGGGCTTCTTTGATGGCTGGAATGCCGCCGCCGATCAGCTCGAGGAACTTTGCCAAACTTTGCAGGACTAATAAAATCATAAACCAAAGCTATATTTGTAAATTCAAAACATTGTTTTATCATGCCGCAAATTAGGAGACATGAATGATAACCCATTTAATCGATAAGCGAACCCGCGACCTTGGCGGCGGTTTTGAAGTTGGGCGGGTTTTGCCATATCCTAAATGCCGTATGGTTGGGCCTTTCATTTTCTTCGACCAGATGGGGCCGGTTAATTTGGCCGCAGGAATTGAAAAATCCCTTGATGTTCGACCGCATCCGCATATTGGCCTTGCGACGCTTACCTATATGTTTGACGGGCAAATTACCCACCGCGATAGTTTGGGCGTCACCCAAGAAATCAAGCCCGAAGAGGTCAATTGGATGATTGCCGGTTCTGGAATCACCCATTCCGAACGCTTTGAATTTGCGCGCCAAAATGGGGCAAACCTTTTTGGCCTGCAGACTTGGATTGCACTCCCTAATGAGCTCGAGGAAACTAATCCCGAGTTTCACCATTATGAAGGCGCAGCAGATTTACCGCTATTTGCCCAAAATGGCATAGAGGGCCGCCTTATTGCCGGGCAATCTATGGGTAAAACCTCCGCCGTAAAAACTCTTTCGCCAATGTTTTATCTGCATTGGAAACTTTCAAAGGGCGCGCAAATTGCCCTAGAAAACGAATATTCAGAGCGCGCGATTTATGTCGTTTCGGGACATGTTTTGGCGGCGGGGCAAACCATCAAAGCAGGCCAAATGGCGGTTTTCGCGAGCGGCGAAGCTATCAGCATTCGCGCCGAAAGCGATGCGGTAATAATGGCTTTGGGCGGCGAACCAGTCGGCGAGCGGTATATTTTCTGGAACTTTGTCTCCTCTAGTCAAAGCCGCCTTGAAGAGGCAAAGCAAGATTGGAAAAATGGCCGCATAAAATTACCAGAACATGACAACCAAGAATTTATCCCGCTACCAGAGGGATAGTGCCAGACAGGTATTTTTACGCTCTCGGCTGAACCAAAACCAAAGCCTAATCGTATCCCTTATTAAAGAGGTATAAAATGGCAATCGAAGAACCACCATACATCATAGAACGCAAAGCCGATCAATTTGAATTACGCGCCTATTCGCCATATTTGGTTGCCGAAGTTACGGTTTCGGGCACACGCGAAGTCGCTATAAACCAAGGGTTTCGGCTTTTGGCCAATTATATTTTTGGCGCCAATACTTCCAAATCCAAAATCGCCATGACTGCCCCCGTCACACAGGCACCAACCAGCCAAAAAATCGCTATGACCGCGCCGGTTACCCAAGTGCAGAGCGGCAATGAATGGCGGGTTCGCTTTTCAATGCCCTCGAGTTTCACAATGCAAAACATCCCAACCCCAAATGATCGGCGCGTGAAGATTATTCAAGAACCCGCGAAAAAATTCGCAGTTATTCGTTTTTCGGGTCTAACTAATGAAACCGATATTCAAAAGCGAACCGAAGCGCTTAATGGTTTTATTGCCGCCGAACACCTAAGGCCAAACGGCGAGCCAATCCTCGCGCGATATGACCCGCCATGGACAATTTGGTTTATGCGCCGCAATGAAGTGATGATCGAGGTGAATTAGGATAATTATTCTTCCTCAATCGCCCCAAATTTATTTTCTAAATCACATTCAAGACAAAAATCACCGCGCCGCACAGAGGTTATGTCATCTGGTCTATCAAGAACTTTGCCGCATTGCCCACAAAACTCCACGCCGGTTTGGGCGAGGCCACGAACAAGACTTGAGCTATGCCAAAGCGCTGCACCGCCAGACCAAAAGGCGGTGAGAAAATTGAACGTATGCGCCTTCAAAGACTTTTTCATAAAATAAACTATGCCACATCTTTTAGCTTTTCGGCAATCCACTTTTTCACGCGAGCCCGAAATGTTATGAAAAGTTAGTAGTTTTCAAAATTCAAACCTAAAGCCCAAAGGCAATTTGGGGATAATAGCGCTATCGGTTTGGGGGTGGATAAGGGGGAGGGTAGACTCTAGGTTTGAGTGAGTAAATTTGCCAAATAAATTTTGATACGGCACTTTTAAGAAAGCATTTCTTCTAAACTTATTTGTATCGGCAATTCCCATCATACCAACTTCCGCCAGCATCTAGGCACGAATCGATAGCAATAAACCGCGAGCACTTTATAAATAAAAC
>CAYTWK010000288.1:0-2691 GCA_964442095.1 uncultured Caulobacteraceae bacterium
TAGATGAATAAAGAATTAATCTGCAGCTTTTGGCGCAGTTTTTGCAGGTGCGGGAAGAATCAAGTGTGACGAGCCGAAGTGTTTTTCAATACATGAGGTGAGGAACGCGAAGATAATTCCCCATTAAAAATCTTTGCCCAAATAAACGCGGCGCACGTCGGCGTTATGCAACACTTCGTCCGCCGAACCTTCAAACAACACACGCCCATCGTATATAATCGCGGTTCTATCGACTATTTCTAAGGTTTCGCGCACATTATGGTCGGTAATCAAAACCCCAATTCCGCGGCTTTTAAGATAACCGATTAGGCCACGAATATCAGCAATCGCGAGCGGATCTACACCGGCGAACGGCTCATCTAGCAAAATATAGCTTGGGTTTGATGCTAGGGCGCGCGCAATCTCCAGACGCCGCCTTTCACCGCCAGACAAGGTCGGTGCGGGCTGGGTGCGAACTTTTTCGATGTTTAATTCATGCAATAATTCAGTGACACGGGCTTCGCGCCTCTGCTTGTCTGGTTCGAAAGCCTCTAGGACGGCGCCAATATTATCCTCTACGCTAAGGCCGCGAAAAATAGACGGCTCTTGCGGCAAATATCCAAGGCCCAAACGCGCGCGAACATACATAGGCAGATCTGAAACATCTACACCATCAATTTCTATATAGCCAAAATCAGCCTCAATAAGGCCGGTAATCATGTAAAAGCAGGTAGTTTTGCCAGCGCCATTCGGCCCCAAAAGCCCTAAAACTTCGCCGCGCGCGAGTGATAAAGAAACATCCCGAACCACTTCGCGGCCCTTGAAACTTTTGCCAAGATTATGCGCCTTTAGGCCGGTTTTTGCTTTTGAAGGGCTTTTAACCATTTGCACTATTTTTGTTGATTACTAGGGAAAAATACCGCCTTTACGCGGCCCCCAGAAGATTTCATTGTAGAAGCGCGAGTTTTGGTATTAATGCGTAATTCTTCGCCAGTAACTACATTTTGCCCTTGGGCCAAGATAACATTGCCAAAGAAAGTTACCACATTTGTATTGGCATTAAATTCTGCCCGATTACCGCGGACTTTTTCAGTGGGCGTGGTAAAGAAAACCTCGGTGTCTGAAACAACTCTTTGGACACGGCCAGCATCAGCGCTACCATCTGGGGCATAGAATACCTTCAATTGACGCGAACGTAAAACGCTGCCGTCTTGAATAATTTCTGCATTGCCAGAAAAAATCGCCATGTTTTCAGTTGGGCGCACATCAATTTCATTTGCGGTAACTTGGACGGGGGCAGAACTATTGCCAGCGACCTGTGAATAGGCAACGCTACCAAAGGCAATAAGGCCGAGGGCAGAAAACCCAACCAGCGTAAATAGGAATTTCGAATTTATATTTTTTTGAATAAGTTTCATAAGGATACCTAGAGCTATTTTATATCAATAATCAAGCGATATTGGCAAGCTAAATCAAGAAACAACCAATATTTTGCGCTATTTTACTTAAAAACAATCCGCGCGCCTCCGCGTAAAACAAGCCGACGTGAATCTGGATAATACTCATATGATTGAGCGTATCCAGTTCCCATTGGCAAACTTATGTTTACACCACCCGCGCCGCGCACAACGCGGCTATTGGTGTCAAGAGAGATTGATTGTGAGGTGGCATTGCCGTTTTTCATACTCACAATAACATTACCAAAAAGGCTTAGGCGGCCAGCGCCAGAATCCCATACTGCTCTTTGGCCATCTATAGTTTCACCGCTCGGGCGTGTAAAATGCACATTGCCCATTAGCCAAAGCCGTGTCGGCGAAGCTATAGCCGCTTCTTTTAGGCTTAGGTCTGTCTTTGGCTTAGCGTCTGGGTCATCTGGGCCCCAATAGGCGCTATTAGAATTTACTTTATCGCCGGTTGGATAAACCATAACCACCTCGTCTTTGAGGCGAAGCACTTGGTTATTTTGATCCCAAACACCGGTTTTTGACGAAATGTCAGAGCCTTCTTCAGATACCATATGCGGCTTCTCAAGCTCTATAACATTGCCTTCGGAACCAATGGCACGCACCGCCCGTTCGGCAGTGATAGTTATCTTGCCGCCTGAAGACGAATGACCAATGAATCGCGGCTTTGAGAGTATTAGATCGTCACCAGAGACCAATCCTTTTTGCGAATTTGAATCATTTATGAAAAGCGAAGCAATTGAAAAACCAATAAACACCAAAGCACTTAGAAACCCGATACCTATCGTCGACAGCCGCAAAGTTCGAACCCGAACTGCACGCGCCTTTATTTCCGCAGGTCCATAGGCGACCCGCGTAAGGCTCTGAAATTCATCATTTATTGCAGCAATTGAGTTCATAATTCGTGGCTCTATTCTTTACTCTAGTGCGCAAAAATATCTGTGGAATCATAGCCCAATAAATCGAGCTTGGCTTGGCTAGGTAAAAATTCAAAGCACGATTTCGCAAGATCCATTCTATTATGGCGCAATAGCATTTCAACGAGCTTTTCTTTGGCCGCATGCAAATATAAAACATCAGATGCCGCATAGGCGATTTGCGCTTCACTAAGTTCTTCCGCGCCCCAATCAGAGCTTTGTTGCTGCTTGTTAAGGTCAATACCGACCAATTCGCGCACTAAATCTTTGAGGCCGTGCCGGTCGGTATAGGTGCGCGCTAGTTTAGAGGCAATTTTTGTGCAAAAAACCGG
>CAYTWK010000289.1:0-2691 GCA_964442095.1 uncultured Caulobacteraceae bacterium
CCGGTGGCGACGATCGTGGCGGCAGAGGCGGTGACCGAGACAGCGGTGGAAGCAGCGGCAGCGGCAGCATGATATTTGGGCGAAAAAGGCTATACTTAATACTGCTAATATGGCATGGTTTTCATCAGATAGAACAATAAAAGAATATGCATCTGACATTTGGGGAGTGATTTGACGCTAAGCCAAAGTGAAATTCATGCTCTAATTAGTGGAAGCCACCCCAATCCGTTTTCACTATTGGGATTGCATGAAGTATCGCAAGGAAAATCGAACGCAATTGTCGCACGTGCTTGGGTGCCGGGCGCTTCGAGTATTGAAGCATTTACTCTAAAGGGCAAATCACTTGGCCTTTTAAATCAAATCCATGGAAATGGGCTGTTTGAAGGGCCATTGAAGCTTAAATCGCGCCAACCAATTTCCTATAGTGCACGAAATAATGGTCACGAATGGTTTATAACTGACCCCTATAGCTTTGAGCCTGTTTTGGGGCCAATCGATGATTATCTCATTAATGAAGGTAGCCACAAACAATTATACGATGTGATGGGCGCGCATATCATGCGTCACCAAGGTGTTGATGGGGTAAATTTTGCGCTATGGGCGCCGAATGCATCAATTGTCGCCTTGGTCGGTGATTTCAATGATTGGGATCCAAAGCGGCATGTTATGCGCAAAAGATTTGATACTGGCATTTGGGAGATTTTCATTCCAAATATTGGTGCGGGCCGCGCATATAAATTTTTCATCAAAGATATGAATGGTAATACCCTCCCGCTAAAGAGCGACCCATATGCCTTTCAAAGTGAATTGCGGCCTGCAACTGCATCAATAATAGCCGCGCCAATCAAGCATGAATGGCAAGACAAAAAGCACCAAGAATTTTGGAAAAATGCTGATTTAAAGAAGCAACCGATTTCAATCTATGAGGTGCATGCTGGTTCTTGGCAACGTGGCTTTAATGGCGAATTTCTAAATTGGGATCAATTATCTGACACACTTATTCCCTATGTTATAGACATGGGATTTACGCATATTGAATTTATGCCAATTAGTGAACATCCACTTGATGAAAGTTGGGGCTATCAGGCATTGGGTCTTTTTTCGCCAAGCGCTCGCTTTGGGGATAAGGATGGCTTGGCGCGTTTTGTCGATAATGCCCATAAAGCTGGAATTGGCGTCCTTATAGATTGGGTTCCTGCGCATTTTCCGACCGACGAACATGGCCTTGGCCGATTTGATGGAACTGCGCTCTATGAGCATGAAGATCCGCGTCTTGGGTTTCACCCTGATTGGACAACCTTCATTTATAATTTTTCACGCACCGAAGTAATGTCGTTTTTGGTGAATAATGCGCTCTTTTGGACCCAAAAATACCATATAGATGGCCTAAGGGTTGATGCGGTTGCATCCATGCTTTACCGCGATTATTCACGCAAAGATGGCGAATGGCTGCCGAATGAGCAAGGTGGCCGAGAGAATTGGGAGGCCGTGAATTTTCTTCGCCGTGTAAATAATGAAATTCAATCCGCTAATTATGGCGCATTCACTATTGCAGAGGAATCAACTTCTTGGCCGGGGGTTTCGCATAGCCCGGATAATGGCGGCCTAGGATTTAATTTCAAATGGAATATGGGTTTTATGAATGACACGCTAAAATACATGGAGCGTGACCCAATGTATCGCACCTATCACCATGATGAAATTACTTTTGGCCTTGTATATGCCTTTAGTGAGGCTTTCGTCCTGCCGCTTAGCCATGATGAAGTTGTGCATGGTAAGGGCTCGTTACTCAATAAAATGCCGGGCGATGAATGGCGTAAACACGCAAATCTTAGGGCATATTATGCCTTTATGTGGGGATACCCCGGCAAGAAATTGCTTTTTATGGGGCAAGAGTTCGCCCAAAGTCGCGAATGGGCGCAAAGCCGCGCCCTCGATTGGTTTCAACTTGATAATCCATTGCATGCTGGATGCCAAAAATTAATTCGGGATCTAAACAGAGTTTATCGCGACAGCCCAGCACTATTTTCAACTGACTGCGATGGTAATGGATTCGATTGGGCAATTGTTGATGATAGAAAAAATAGCGTTTTTGCATGGGTCCGCCGTTCTGATGATGCGCCCTTGATTGCTTTGGTTTGCAATTTTGGCGGTGAACAGCTTTTTGACTATGAAATACCATTGCCAAAAGATGGTTTCTGGTGTGAATTGATAAACACAGATGCGAGTGTTTATGGTGGCTCTGGAAAGGGTAATTTTGGCGGCGCAGATTGTGTGAATGGGAAAATAAAACTAACAATTCCAGCACTAACGACAATAATACTGGAGCATAAATAAAAGCGGAGGAAAATATGGGTAGTCAAATCTCTAGGCCATTGGCGCGTGATACTATGGCCTATGTCTTAGCTGGTGGCCGCGGCAGTCGCTTAAACGAATTAACCCAAGTCCGCGCTAAACCCGCAGTATATTTTGGCGGCAAGTCAAGGATCATTGATTTTGCCCTTTCAAATGCTCTAAATTCAGGTATTCGGCGAATTGGTGTGGCAACCCAATATAAAGCCCATTCTTTGATAAGACATTTGCAATATGGTTGGAACTTCTTTCGCCAAGAACGTAATGAAAGTTTCGATATTTTACCGGTCATCGTCGCCATCAGCGGCGCCGGGCGCAGCGTCACGAACAGCACCCCGC
>CAYTWK010000290.1:0-1773 GCA_964442095.1 uncultured Caulobacteraceae bacterium
CAAAATCCATAAATTCCCAACCAAATGATTTTGAATAAAATTCTTTGGTTTTGGCTAAATCTTTTACGGCTAATTCTAGATAATCAAAACGTGGCATTATTCACTCCTGTTGGCGGTGGTTTCTAACATTTCTCTATAACCACCCGCGATGACCATTTTGGACGTATGACCCTTTTTAGCCAATAATTCATGCGTGCGCGCCAAATTATAGCATGGGATATGCATCCATAAATGATGCTCGGCGTGGTAATGAACATGGTATGGCGCAATAAATGCGCGCTCTATAGTGTTTGCCAAAACTGTGCGCGCGAGTTGCCATGGATCATTGATATCTTTGGTTGCCGCGGCATGTTCGCCAATATTGCGAATGCGCGTGACCGCCATAAACCATGTCGCATGGGCAAAAACCCAAATCGTGACGAATGCCCAACCTTGGCCAAACACCATTAAAACAAACCAAAGCGCAAAATTGGTAATTATGAACCGCGTTAGCGCCGCATTTTCTTTATAGGCATGATTGCGCCCTTGCCCCAAAATGCCCGAAAATTGACGAATGCGCTGCTTATAAAAAGTTTGCCCAGTCAAATCGCGGATTATCTTGCGTTTGAAACTCTCGGGGCTGATTGGGTAATTGGGCACAAGGCCCAAGTCAGGATCTTCGGGCTGTTGGGTATATTTATGATGCGCGAGATGATAGGTGCGATAGGCATTCAAATCAAAGGCGAGGGGGCCGGCACAAAGCCATTGGCCCAATAAATCATTGATTTTTTGATCTGAATTAAGCCCGCCATGCGCCGCCTCATGCATCAATATCGCCAGCCCCAATTGCCTTGTGCCAATTATCAAAACTGCCAAAAGCCATGTTAGCGGATTGGGCCAAATCGCGTGAATTGCGAATGCCAAAAAAATCACGCCCCAAGCATGGGCAACCATAAAAGCGCCGCGCCAAACAGAGCGGGTTTGCAACTCGGCCCATTCGCTATCGGTGAAAATTTCTTTGGGGTTTATAATCGGCGCTTTGGGCATTTATTTAGCCTCTAACCGATTTTGCTGTCTTAATTTAGCAATTGCGTAATCGGCCAATCTTCCTGCACCACTTAAATAAAATGAAAAGTCCGAACTTTCTTCAAGTGCATGAAACATTAGATTAATCATCCTATCGGCATCGTCCATCTTATTGAGTTTAGCCAAATTTGCGGCTTGGGCGGCGGCGATTTCCGCCAAACCTGCACTTGAAGTTTTATAGGGTGGAGATGACCGAGAGTATTGATCCGACAAAAAACTTGCTTCGTGCTCGGTTAGCGGTCGATTTAGTGATAATTGCGCATGCTTATCGACGCACTCGGTTTGGATAGTAACAAAATCAGTCTGCTTCTTTTGATGTGCTTGCCAATAATTCGTTATACAATACGCCAATGCCATTTCGATTTCACTGCTGTCTTTTGCGAGTTTAACATAGTCGTTGAAGCGAGTGAAACCAATTTCGTTTTCGATATCCCAAATGATTGCTGTGCGAATTGGCAAATTGAAATCCTTAATCGCCTGAATTGGCCTATCAGCAATAAGGAGCATTTTTTGATATGCGGTCCACGGATACTGTGCATCAGGGGCAAAGGTTTGCCAAACGAGATATGGCGTTGGCTCGATGGCAAGGAAGCTCCAATTTTCGAGTGCTTTATCAAGCAATTGGTCGTCATTTTTCGCACGATGCCCAATCATGGATATATAGACGCTGGTTAAAACTTCCCCTTCTCTAGAACCAGCAAGAATAAA
>CAYTWK010000290.1:1783-2691 GCA_964442095.1 uncultured Caulobacteraceae bacterium
TTTCTTAATCGATTCTTGCAATTTTGACCTCGCCGCACTTGGATTGATGGCGATTTCATCAAAGGGCTTAATAAAAGTAGCAAATTCCTGCGCCGAAAGGGTCTTGGCGAGCATTACAATCGCCCGTTCGCCATAGTGCTTTCGATATTTTTCGCCGAACAAATGATGTGCAACCAGTGCCGCTTCCGGCTTTTTATTGCTTCCAAATAGCACTTCAAATGCAGCCAATTTTAGTTCGTTAAATTGGCTTTCATAAGTGTCTTCTTCGAGTTTTCTGACACCATTATAATCTTGCAAACTTACCGCCAAAATGGTCTCGAGATCTTTATTTCTTATTGCCTCGCCTAAGCGAGTATATTGAATATAGCCCCTTGTTTTTGGTAAATTACTGGCGATGCGCGCAATGGAATCTATGTCATTTAGAACATTGTAATAATCGACTAACTTGGTCCAACTAACCCAATAATGAATATAATTGTCTTTTATATTCGCGTGTTCTTTTTCCCATTCAAAAAGCGCAGCTTTTACCAAATTCAGGCTTGGCTTATTTGGGGAATACTCATTGAAGTAGATTTCAACGATTTTGCTGTATCCTAAGGCCCGAATTTCATAGCCTGAAGGCATGGAATATCCGAGAAAAGGCAAAGGTTCGGGTTTAAAGTTTCGGATTGATTTAATCTCATTCAAAGAGACATTCGGCGAAAGGCCCGATTTGTCAGAAGATATTGCCCGAATGACTTTCTCATTCAGCGCCAGCATCGCATGAATGCTTGGGTCGTCAAATTCATCTATAGCCTGCGATGCGGTGGCGTTCACATTTTTGCTTATTGGCGCGCGATCTGGATATAAGAGGTTTAATATCTCCTCGTCGTTCTTGATTTCATGCGCGACCGGCGCGTCGTTGCGGC
>CAYTWK010000291.1:0-2680 GCA_964442095.1 uncultured Caulobacteraceae bacterium
AGTCTTAAAGCTTAAAGAGGAAACTATAGAGGCACTTTACGCATCGCAGGGCGTTAGTGTTGTCGAACTCTCCCATAATCCGCAAAGTGGCGCTTGGGGTGTGGTTAAATCGAAAAGTGATGGTCGCGGTGTAAATCGGCGGATAACCCCATTTTCGGAAATGATATTTGATGGCCCCGCAAAAAATCACCCATGGATTAATTCTGCTAAGGCAAAAGTAAACCAGAGCGAAGCAAAAAAAGGCAAGCGTCCAATAAATGAAGGCGGTGTTTTATGCGGGACAATGGCAAATTGTGCCGGTGGCTATACTCCATGGGGAACCTATCTTACCGCCGAAGAAAATTTTGATAATATGTTTTTTAACTCTTTGGCTGATAGGCCTGAGAATACAAGCAAAGCATTGTTTGACGCCCGCCAAAGTGATGGATTTGAATTTGATGAACGCTCGTATGGAATTGGCAATCGTTGGCGAATAGGTGGTCCAGAACAATTTGATTTGGCCAAGAATCCCTATGGTCCAGCACTTTATGGCTGGATTGTTGAAATCGACCCCTATGACAAAAGCTGGACACCAAGAAAGCGCACGGCTTTAGGACGCCGTAAGAGCGAATGTGCGACCTGCGTTCTGTCAAAATTGGGCCATGCTGTAACTTATTCAGGCGATGATCAGGTAAATGAATTTGTCTATAAATTTGTTTCAAAGAATAGATTTAATCCCAATAATCGCAAATCAAATCGTAATTTACTTGAGAGCGGTAAGCTTTATGCCGCTCGCTTCGAAGCGGATGGGACGGGTCGCTGGATTGAGATTAGTTTACGCGCAGCAAACCAAGCGCCGCGTGGCGGCTTTGATACACCTTTGAAGGATAATGGTGATTTAATGATACGCGCCCGCGAGGCTGCCAGACGGCTCGGGGCAACTCAAATGGATCGCCCAGAGGACGTTGAATGCCCCCGCGATGCAGGATTTAATGGCCAAGGTAGCGTTTATGTCGTTTGCACCAATAATAGCTCTGAAGAGGGTGTTGCTGGAAATGCCTCTAACCCAAGGCGGAATATCGGCGCATCGAAAGATAAGAATTATACGGGGCAAATAGTTCGTATTCACGAACATAATAATGACCATGCTTCAACAAAATTTACATGGGAGATTTTTGCAATGGGCGGCGATCATAGTGCTCCCGAGGTGATTCAAAACCGCACCGATGGTTATCCCGCAAACCTTTCATCTTGGCTCGATGGCAAGCAAATTACCAAGGGAGATAGATTTGGCTCTCCTGATAATATCACTTTTGACAGGCGCGGCTTTGCATGGTTCACAACCGATGGCACGCCGGATAGTTTTCCATGTAATGACGGGATTTATGTAATCCCAACCAATGGCCCAACGCCGCGCGAGGTAAAGAGATTTTTGACCTGCCCGATTGGAGCCGAAGTTACAGGCCCAATTTTTGCACCCGATAATAAAACCTTTTTCTGCGGCTTTCAGCATATAGGCGAAGATGGCAAAGATGGAACCCGATTTAGAGGCCAATTTGAAAAGCCGTTTTCCACCTATCCAAATAATATCTGGCCGCGTGATAGTGTGGTATATATTCGCCGCAAAGATGGTGGTATTATCGGGGCATAGTTTCAATTAACCCACAAACGGACAAAATATGGCCATTGAATCAATTGTTCGTTTGAGTGCATTTATTGGCATTTTGGCCATTATGGTAATCTGGGAGATTATAGCGCCAAAGCGCGCGCAAATGTTTTCAAAGACTATCCGTTTTGCCAATAATATTGGCTTTATGGTGCTCAATACATTTCTATTGCGGCTAGTTTTTCCGATGGGGGCAGTCGGCTTTGCGATTTTTTGCCAAGAAAATTCGATCGGATTATTAAATCTTATTGAAATTCATTCAATATTTGAGATTGTGCTAACAATTATAATCCTCGATCTGATTATCTATTTTCAGCATGTAATTTTCCACAAAGTGCCGATCTTGTGGCGTTTGCACAAGATCCACCATGTCGATCCCGAAATAGATGTTTCGACAGCTGGGCGATTTCATACATTTGAAATTATTATTTCAATGGGGATTAAATTAATCGCCATTGCCCTATTGGGCGCGCCGGCTTTGGCGGTTTTAATATTTGAAATTATATTAAATGCCTGCGCAATGTTCAATCATTCTAATATCGCCATTCCCCAAAAGCTCGATGCCGCTTTTCGTAAATTTATTGTAACCCCCGACATGCATAGAATACATCATTCGAATAATCCAAAGGAGTTTAACAGCAATTTTGGGTTTAATATTTCGATATGGGATAGGGTTTTTAAAACCTATATTGATGCGCCGAAACTAGGGCAAATCGGTATGATTATCGGCCAAAGTGAGCAAGTATCCACACGCGATTTATGGATTGATAGATTATTCCTTAGGGTTTTTAAGCCTTAGCAGCCGCAATTATTCCATTTAGGGCTTTTCCAACTGCTGGCTCTGATTTAGGTAAATAACCATCGTTTGCGCAGGCAAAACCGCAAGCACCGCTATCGGGGTTAAAGCTTATTTCGGCATACCAAAGTGTATTCGAGCCATTGTGCCAAAGCGTGCCGTCAGAGTTTCTGATAAGACCACACGCATATTGACCACCAAAATGCACTTTATGAAGAATAGCCCAGGTTTCTGGCTTT
>CAYTWK010000292.1:0-2670 GCA_964442095.1 uncultured Caulobacteraceae bacterium
CGAGGAACAATTCATCGGCTTCATTAATTCGAATATCTCCTGCGCCAGAAACACATGGGCGGCCCATGCCGCGCGCGACCACTGCAGCGTGTGAAGTCATACCACCGCGAGAAGTAACAATTGCCTTTGCCGCATACATTCCATGAATATCTTCGGGGCTAGTTTCTTCGCGCACCAAAATTACTGCTTTACCTTCTTTGGCTAAAAGTTCGGCCTCATTTGATGAAAAGACCACTTCGCCAACCGCAGCGCCAGGGCTTGCAGGCAATCCTTTGGTAAGGACATCGCGCTTATAGTTCGTAACAATTGTTGGGTGGAGTAATTGATCCAAAGATAATGGATCTATTCGCAAAATTGCTTCTTGCTCGCTAATCATGCCGCTTTGCGCCATATCAACCGCGATTTTTAAGGCCGCCTTGGTTGTGCGCTTGCCATTGCGGGTTTGTAGCATCCATAGTTTGCCATTTTCCGCAGTAAATTCAATATCCTGCATATCGCGGTAATGGTTTTCAAGTTTGACATAGCAATCATATAATTGCGAATAAACTTCGGGCAAGGCCTCTTCGAGGCTATCACCATTTTCACCCATAGCAATTCTTTGTGCCTTGGTTATTGATTTTGGCGTGCGAATGCCCGCGACCACATCTTCACCTTGGGCGTTAATTAGGTATTCGCCGTAAAAATTATTGTCGCCAGTTGATGGATTGCGCGTAAAGGCAACACCGGTTGCCGAAGTATCGCCCATATTGCCAAAAACCATCGCCTGCACATTCACCGCCGTGCCCCAGCTTTGCGGGATATCGTGCATTTTGCGATAGAAAATCGCCCTATCATTCATCCATGATTTGAAAACCGCGCCAACCGCACCCCAAAGCTGTTCGTTAACGTCTTGTGGAAACGGCTTGCCAGTTTCACTTTGGACTGCGGCTTTATATTTTTCGATAATTTCTTGCCAATCAGCGGCGTCTAGCTCGGTATCGTCTTTATAATCATTCACTTCTTTGAAGGATTCTAGAATGTCCTCAAAAGTGTGGTGTTTTAACTCCAAAACCACGCTTGAATACATTTGGATAAAGCGGCGATAGCTATCATAGGCAAAGCGCGCATTTCCCGATTTTTTTGCCAAACCTTCAACAGTTATGTCATTTAAACCAAGGTTTAGGACGGTATCCATCATTCCAGGCATTGATGCGCGCGCACCAGAGCGCACCGAAACCAAAAGCGGATTTTCTTTGTCACCAAAGCCTTTATCGACAATAGCGCCAACCTGTTTTATTGCTTCATCAACCTGCGACATGAGTTCGGGCGGATAGGTTTGGCCCAATTCATAAAATGCTGTGCAAACTTCGGTGGTAATGGTGAATCCAGGTGGAACCGGAAGGCCGATTTTATTCATTTCGGCAAGGTTTGCACCCTTTCCGCCCAAAAGGTTTTTCATGCTTGCATCGCCATCAGCGGTGCCGGCCCCGAAACTATACACATATTTTTTTGTCATTTAATTCCCCAATTTTTGACAATATTAAAAATTACATTCTTGAGACAATCTGCTTCCCCAAGCTGGGGAAGCTGTCACGAAGTGACTGAAGGGGTTGAAGGAATGAGGGTTTAACCCCTTCCGTCCGCGCTTCACCTTCGGCTTTGCGCGGCCACCTTCCCCGATTACAATCGGGTAAGGAGAGACATTACCCCCTTATACATTCAAAATCCGCAAGTTTGGCCATCTGATGGCGCAATTGCACCAAAAGCGCAAGCCTATTATTTCTAATATTTTGGTTATCATCATTGACCAAGACATTGTCGAGGAATGAATATATTGGGCCACGCAGTTTTGACAATGTGACAAGTGAGCCCGCAAAATCCTCTTTGGCTAAAAGTGCGTCCAATTGATCTGCACTTTCGCCAAGTGCCGAAAATAAGTCGCGCTCTGCGTCAGAATTGAAAAGTGATGCATCGGGTGTTTGATTATCCGCAATCGCGCTTTTCTTTTCTTCGGCTTTAAGGATATTCACAGCGCGTTTATAACCCGCCAATAGGTTTACGCCATCATCGGTTTTTAGGAATTCGGAAAGTGCTTTGATGCGGTTAACGATGCGAAGCAAATCGTCATCTTGATTGGCATAAACGGCATCGATTACGTCATGCTCAAAACCCTCATCGCGAAGATAGATTTTTAGGCGGTCGAGGAAGAAAGCTAGGAGTTCAAGATTTACTTTTTCGCCTAACCCTAGCCTCAGCCCATTATCCAAAATAATCCGAATAATACCCAATGCCGCACGTCTTAGCGCATACGGATCGCCGCTACCCGTTGGCTTTTCACCGATTGCGAAAAAGCCCACCAAAGTATCAAACTTATCCGCCAAAGCCACGGCAATTGAAACTGGATTTGTTGGCACATTATCACTTGGGCCAATTGGTTTATAATGTTCTGCGATTGCGTTTGCAATTTCAAGTTTCTCGCCATCATTATTGGCATAATAGCGACCCATCACACCTTGCAACTCTGGGAATTCGCCGACCATTTCGGTTGATAAATCGGCCTTTGCCAAGAGCGCGGCGCGTTTAGCATCATCGACATCCGCGCCAACCAAAGGCGCAATTTCGCTAGCTAGTTCAACAATTCGCCTTACTTTATCACCAACGCTACCCAATTTTTCGTGGAATACCAAAGTA
>CAYTWK010000293.1:0-2656 GCA_964442095.1 uncultured Caulobacteraceae bacterium
CTTATTGCCTAACCGAGCCTGCATCGGGATCGGACGCTGCATCTTTGCAAACCCGCGCGCAAGAAACCGAAACAGGATATGTTTTAAACGGCACCAAGACTTTTATTTCGGGGGCAGGCTTTTCGGATTTATATTTGGTTATGGCGCGCACCGGTGGGGCGGGTCCAAAGGGAATTTCGGCATTTTTGGTTGAAAAGGGCACAAAGGGACTTAGTTTTGGCAAGAATGAGCAAAAAATGGGTTGGCAGGCGCAGCCAACCGCGCAAGTGATATTTGAAGATTGTGAAATTCCGCGCGAAAATCTGATTGGCGAAATCGGTAGCGGTTTTAAATATGCTATGGCGGGGCTTGACGGTGGCCGCCTGAATATAGCCGCGTGCTCTATTGGTGGTGCTTCTTCAGCTTTGGCGCGGGCTTTTGAATATTCAAAACAGCGCACTCAGTTCGGGAAGCAAATCGGCGAGTTTCAGAATACCCAATTTAAACTGGCGGATATGGCAACCGAGCTAGAGGCCGCGCGCCAATTATTGCACCATGCCGCAAAAGCTCTTGATAATGGTGACACAGAAGCGACAAAACTCTGTGCTATGGCAAAGCGATTTGTAACCGATACATGCTCCAAGATTGCTAATGATGCTTTGCAAATTCATGGCGGCTATGGCTATTTGAAAGATTATGAAGTCGAGCGAATTGTGCGCGATTTAAGGGTTCATCAAATTCTAGAAGGAACCAATGAAATTATGCGGGTAATTATAGCGCGCGAAATGGATAAAGGAAACTAAAATGAAGTATTCGCGCCGCGGTGCAATAATTCTAACGGGCGCGGCTCTTGGTGCATGCGCAACAAATGGCGGAAATCTAACTATGAAAACTCAAAAACCCCTGATAATTGCGCATCGCGGTGCATCTGGCTATTATCCAGAACACACACTCGGCGCATATTCTTTGGCGATTGATATGGGTGCCGACTATATTGAGCCTGATCTGGTCTTCACCAAAGATGGCCATTTAATTTGCCGCCACGAAAATGAAATTTCGCAAACTACAGATGTTGCTAAACGCTCGGAATTTGCTGCGCGCAAGACTAAAAAGACAATTGATGGGCATACTATAGAGGGTTGGTTCACCGAAGATTTTACTCTGGCGGAGATTAAGACCCTTCGTTGTATTGAACGTTTGCCGCAATTACGCCACCAAAATATGCGCTTTAATGGCATTGAGCAAATACCAACATTTGAAGAATTACTGGCCTTTCGCGAACAAATGTCGCGCCAACATGGGCGCAATATTGGAATTTATCCTGAAACTAAGCACCCGAGTTATTTTGCATCTATTGGTCATGAATATGATGAGCCACTATTAAAGACTATCAGCCAATTTGGCCTCAATTCACGCGCGGCACCAATTTTCATTCAAAGCTTTGAAACCGAAAATCTCAAGCGTTTAAGTGGTAAAACCGAAGTAAAGCTAATTCAATTATTAGATGATGCGTCTGGCCCATGGGACAATCAATCTGGCCCAAGCCTTCAATATTCACAGATGGCAAGCAAAGATGGCCTAAAAGAAATTGCAAAGTATGCATATGGCGTTGGGCCATATAAAGAATATATTGTCCCGCGCGATAAGGATAAAAACTCGCTGTTGCCAACTGATTTTATTAAGAATGCCCATGCCGCAAACCTAAAAGTTCACCCTTGGACTTTCCGCGCGGAGAATTATTTTTTGCCAAAAGAATTGCGCCAAGGCGATGCGGCTTCGAAAGAGTTTTTAGCATTGCACGGCGCGGCCGCACAGGAAATCAAACAATTCATCGAATTGGGCGTGGATGGATTTTTCACAGATTTTGCAGATATTGGCTATAAAGCGGTGAATTCTTAAAATGAATGCGAAAACCGCAGAAGTAATTATTGAGCGTGACGGCGCTGTTTTGCGATTAAGGCTTAATCGACCAAAACCTATTCATGCTCTCAATTTGAATATGGTTATTATTCTGACAGAGGGGCTTTTGACGGCTCTTAAAGATGAAAATTGCAAATGCGTTTTGATTGATCATTTTGACGGTAGAGGTTTTTGTGCGGGCGGTGATATTGCAATGCTGGCAAAAAGCGGCGCGGCGGATTCTATGGAGGCGCGCGCATTCTTTTTCGCCGAATATCGACTAAATCATTTAATCCATTCATTTTCAAAGCCAATAATTTCATTTTTAGACGGCATAGTAATGGGTGGTGGTGTAGGCCTAAGTATTCATGGTAAATATCGTGTGATTACGCCGAATACGGTTTTTGCGATGCCCGAAACCGGAATTGGGCTTTTCCCTGATGTCGGCGGCTCATGGTTTTTGCCGCGCCTTTCTGGGCGGATTGGGCTTTGGCTTGCACTTACAGGGGCAAGGCTTAAAGCCGGCGATTGCATGAAAGCAGGAATAGGGACGCAATATGTTTCGGGCGAAAACATCGAAACGCTAAAGAATGATATTATTTCCTATTATAATGGGCAAAGTGATAGAGCGCCCGATTTGGTCTGCGAGAGTGCGCCAAACCCAATCTTATTGACTGACGAAAATATCGCAAAAATCAATAAATATTTCGCGTCTGATGATGTTTCGCAAATTCTTGCTCTTTTAGAAGGTTCAAATGATGATTGGGCGAAAGAGCAG
>CAYTWK010000294.1:0-2641 GCA_964442095.1 uncultured Caulobacteraceae bacterium
GGTAATGCTCGCGGGTCATGGCATTATTTGTTGGGCCGATAGTGCAAAGGCATGTTATGAACATACTATAGAATTGATTGCTGATGCGGCAAAATATTTAAATAAGAATCTCGAGGGCAAAGATGCCTTCGGAGGCGCAAAATTTAAGCCCAATCAAAATCGGGCGCAGATTGTCGCTAAATTAATGCCAAAGCTTCGCGGTCTTATGGTTGGCGCGCGCTCTAAAGTCGGCCATTATTCGGACGATGCTGAGGCTCTTGAATTTGTAAATTCAAACCACTTTGAAAGATTGGCTAAAATTGGCACTTCGTGTCCAGATCATTTTTTGCGCACCAAAATCGCGCCATTGGTGTTAGAGCCAAATAGGCTTGAAGATTTGGATTATTTAAGCGCAAAAATTTCTGATTTCCGCGATAATTATGCGAAATATTATGAACGTTGCAAGCGCGCAAATAGCCCTGCTATGCGTGATGCAAATCCAGTAGTTGTGCTAATTCCTGGGCTTGGTCGGATTACATTTGCTGGCGATAAAGTAACGGCGCGTCTTGCTGGTGAATTTTATGGCAATGCTATTAATGTGATGCGCGGCGCGGAGGCGATTGGTGAATATATTGGCCTTGATGAACAAGAGGCTTTTGATATTGAATATTGGCTCCTTGAGGAGGCCAAGCTGCAGAGGATGCCAAAACCAAAAGCATTGGTTGGAAAAATTGCGGCGATTACTGGTGCGGCTGGTGGAATTGGTGCTGCAAGCGCCGCACGCCTATTAGGCGATGGTGCATGCGTTATTCTATTAGATAGAGATGAAAATGCACTTGGCGAAGTCGCTGCTGGTTTTGCCAAGCAATTTGGTAAGGATTTTGTCCGCTCTATGGTTTGCGATGTTACCGATGAAGCCAATGTTGATGCAGCATTCGATTATTGCGCAAAAGAATTTGGTGGCCTCGATATAGTTGTGGCCAATGCAGGCATTGCATCATCGGCCCCCATCGAAGAAACCACCATTGAACTTTGGCGCAAAAATTATGACGTTCTGGCTGAAGGTTATTTCCTAACTGCGCGCGCGGCATTCCCAATCCTAAAGGCTTCGGGTGGCGGTTCAATTGTCTTTATAGGTTCCAAAAATGGCATTGCGGCTGCCACCAATGCATCTGCCTATGCTTCGGCAAAGGCAGCATCGCTTCATCTTGCGCGCTGCCTAGCTTTAGAAGGTGCACCATTTGGGATTAGGGTGAATGTTGTAAATCCTGATGCTGTTATTCGCGGCTCAAAGATTTGGGATGGCGATTGGCGTAAAGAGCGCGCAGGTGCACATGGTATTGACGCCGGCGCTGAACTTGAGGAGCATTATCGTAAACGTTCCATGTTAAAGCGCGATGTATTGCCAGAAGACATCGCCGAGGCGGTTTATTTCCTTGGGTCCGATATGTCAGCAAAATCAACCGGCAATATGATAAATGTAGATGCAGGAAATGCACAGGCTTTCACAAGATAGGGTATAAAGGCGATGAATTTACCGATTTCAAATGATTTAATTGCTGAACTAAATCAAAAGCATATCAATGCTTTAGAGGAAGATTATTCTGCACTTGCGCGCCAATTAGAGCGGCGCGGCATTAATGCTGATGCAATTAAATCAAAAGTTGCTGGCTTTTCGGTGGCGATTCCATCTTGGGGCGCGGGAAGGGGTGGAACCCGTTTTGCCAAATTCCCAATAAAGGGCGAGCCTACAAATATTTGGGAAAAGCTCGAGGATTGCGCCGTAGTAAATCAATTATCAAAGGCGACACCGCGCGTAAGTCCGCATTTTCCATGGGACAAGGTGAGTGATTATGACGAATTGCGCCAAACTGCCGCAAATTATGGCCTTGGCTTTGACGCAGTAAATTCTAATACTTTTCAAGATCAGCCAAACCAAGAACACACTTATGCCAATGGCTCTTTAAGTGCGAATGATAGAGGCGCGCGCAATCAAGCGATTGAACATAATATTGAATGTATCGAAATCGGCAAAAAAATCGGCTCCAAGGACCTTACGGTTTGGGTTGGTGATGGCACCAATTTTCCAGGGCAACAAGATTTTACGAAATCATTTGACCGCTATCTTGATGCAACCGCAAAGGTTTATGAGGCGCTTCCTGATGATTGGCGCATGCTATTAGAACACAAAATGTTCGAGCCTGCGTTTTATTCGACGGTTATTCAAGATTGGGGAAGTTCGATTTTAGCGGCGCAAACCTTGGGCGAAAAGTGCAAATGCCTTGTAGATTTGGGGCACCATGCGCCGAATGTTAATATCGAAATGATTGTCGCGCGGCTAAATAGATTTGGCAAATTGGGCGGTTTCCATTTCAACGATTCTAAATATGGCGATGATGATTTGGATTCTGGCTCTATTAACCCTCACCAATTATTCCTTGTTTTTAATGAATTAATTGAAGCTGAAGAAAATTCAAAATCTTTCAATCCATCTTATATGATTGATCAATCGCATAATGTGACCGATCCAATTGAATCTATGATTTCTTCGGCTGAGTCAATTGTTAGCGCCTATACCAAGGCGCTTATTGTGGATAGGTCTGCCCTTCATGATGCACAGAGCAATAATGACACCATGATGGCTTTCCAAGCGCTGCGCCGC
>CAYTWK010000295.1:0-2628 GCA_964442095.1 uncultured Caulobacteraceae bacterium
AAAACCGCCCTATCACCAAAAGCCCCTCGCCCCTTCCCCTGCCTGTCGGGGCGCCATTAAATCTGCCGAATATTGATGAATATATGAAATCCCAAAGAAGCGCGGGGATTGTAATTATCCAAGATGGCAAATTAAGGTTTGAAAAATATGGACTTGGCTTTGATGAAAATGGCCGTTGGACCTCGTTTTCGGTGGCAAAATCATTCACCTCCACACTTGTGGGCGCGGCAATCCAAGACGGATATATCAAAAGCCTAGAGGATGATATTACGCTTTATATGCCAGACCTCAAAGGCTCGGCCTATGATGGCGTTACGGTGCGGCAACTATTGACCATGACATCAGGTGCCGATTGGAACGAGGATTATGAAGACCCAAATGCCGATGTTGCCCAATTCATAAAGGCCGAACCAGAGCCTGGAATGGATGCCACCATCAGCTATATGAAAAAGCTAAAGCGCGCCCATAAGCCTGGCACGAAATGGCATTATAATACCGGTGAAACCAATTTGATTGGAGTTTTGGTTTCTAGCGCGACCAAAAAACCGCTTGCAAAATATCTCGAAGAGAAAATCTGGCACCCCTTTGGCATGGAAGGCGATGCGACATGGCTTTTGGGAAAAACCGGCCATGAAGTTGCGGGCTGTTGCCTTCAGATGAAAATACGCGATTACGCCCGCTTTGGCATGTTTGTTCTGGCAAATGGCGCAATCGGTGACAAGCAAATTGTTCCCAAAGATTGGTTTGCACAGGCCACGACCAAGCAGCAAGATATTGGCGCACCAGGGTTTGGCTATGGCTTTCAATGGTGGACGTATGATGATGGCTCTGTGGCCGCACAGGGCATTTTTGGCCAAGGCATTTTCATTGACCCTAAACGCAAACTTGTGATTGCCTCTAATGCCAATTGGCCAAGAGCTAATATTGGCCCCGAAGGTGATGCAAGAGATGCATTCTACCGCGAAGTGCAGGCTGCGGTTGATGCTGAGGCAAAGAAATGACACCCCAAGCACCTATAAACTCGCCATTCGGCTATAGATCAAAAGCAATAGAAGTATGCGATGGAATTGATTTATCGGGCAAGGATATAGTTGTAACTGGCGGCTATTCCGGCCTTGGCAAAGAAACGGTGCGCGCACTTGCGGGCGTGGGCGCAAATGTAATTGTTGCCGCGCGCCGTCCCGATGCTGCTGCAAAAGACCTTGAAGGGATAAAGGGCGCTATCAGAATTTTGCAACTCGACCTAAGCCAACCAAATTCAATTGATGAATTTGTGACGAAAGTTAAAGCCCAAATCAGCAAACTCGATATTTTAATAAATAATGCCGCGATTATGGCCTGCCCCCTTGCCCATGATGCACGTGGCTATGAAAGCCAATTGGCGACCAATCATTTAGGCCATTTTCAGCTTACACACGGGCTTTGGCCATTATTAAAAGCGGCAAATGGTGCGCGTGTTGTGGTTTTATCCTCGAGTGGGCATGCAAGAAATGGCCTAGATTTAGAAGATCCACATTTCAAAACCCGCCCCTATGACAAATGGACGGCCTATGCCCAAGCAAAATCGGCAAATGCTCTTTTCGTCCTAAGTCTCGATGAAATTGGAAAGCCGCATAATGTCCGCGCCTTTGCGGTTGACCCTGGTGGAATTCGCACGCCCTTACAGCGCCATTTGACAATGGAAGAACAAATCAAAATGGGTTGGTATGATGCAGATGGCAATCTAAACCCGCTATTCAAAACCACCGAAGAAGGTGCGGCAACTAGCGTTTGGTGCGCAATTTCGCCGCTACTCGATGGAATTGGTGGTGTATTTTGTGCCAATTGCAATATTGCGGCCCCCTATAAGGAGGGCGATCCACCACATATTGGCGTTCATCCGCATGTAAGAGACACAAAAATCGCGCAAGATTGGTGGCGAGCAAGTGAAGAAATGTTGGGGCTGAATTTTTCATAAAAACTGAGCAAATGCCCGATCCTAAGTGGGAATTGTATTTTGGTATTTTAACCTCTCCTAATCCCCTAGCTATTTGAGGCCGTGAACAATTCAATGCTTTTGAATAGAAGAGGGCTAAATCTTGAAACCTTATCCAAGTCCGCTTGACATTCGGAATTTGCCTCTAGACCTAAATGCTGGCTTTTAGGCAGAATTTCGGTCTTAACCCCTGTATTCAACAGACGGCGCATTGCGATATTAGTAGGGGTTGAATCGTCATGCTCGCCAAATATGAAAAGTGTCTTCCCGCGATATTTTTTCCAAACATCAATTGGATTATCCTCAAGACTAAGCACATTATACCAATCAGGGCTTGATCTATTTATTTGCGAACTATTTGGGAAAATCCAATCGCGCAATTTCTCATTCTGGTTGGCGATGCGTGTCAAATTATCGAGCTCGGCTTGATTGCGACCCGTTTTTAGAAAATCGAAAAACGCCATCTGTTGCCGAAGCGCCAATAGTCTATCACTCCCGTTTATTCCAGAGCAACGCATCAAAACATCTGTATTATAAAGATTTTGTTCCCTCACAGACATTGTGCTTCCTGCGGCTCCCAAAAGCAAAACATGCGCGGGATTTGCGCCCTTCTCAACTATTCGCGCAGAAACCCAGCCAGCTTGGCTACTTCC
>CAYTWK010000296.1:0-2621 GCA_964442095.1 uncultured Caulobacteraceae bacterium
AGGCGATGCGAAATGGCAAACAATAAATAGCGCTAATCGCGGCGCGGCTTCGGCGGTTTGTTATCAAATGGCCAAAAATATTGCGGTGGCGCAAAATGTAACGGTGGGAATGATAGGTTCCTATTGGGGCGGCTCCCAAGTTGAGGCATGGATGAGCCGTGAAAATCTTGGCAAGTTTGCGCAATTTAAAGATGGTTTGGACTATCTCGATTGGTATGCGCGCGAGCCAAAAACTGCGCAAAATATGTTCGCCGTTAAGAGCACTTTGAATTTGGTTGGCAATGATACGGGCTTCAAAGAGAAGTATTATGAAAATGACTTTCCCGATGCAAATTGGGCAAGAATAAAATCCAATCTAAATTGGGAGGAAGCGGGTATTCAAGCACTTGCCGATTTTGATGGAATTGGTTGGTATCGCATTGAAATAGAACTAACCCGCGAGCAAGCGCGAAACGCCGCAAAGCTCAGTTTGGGGCCAATCGATGATAGGGATTTAACTTATATCAATGGTCAATTGATTGGCGATACTTCGGGCTGGGATAGACCGCGTGAATATAATCTAAAGCCAAATCTTTTGCGTGCAGGCAAAAATATAATTGCTATTCAGGTAATTGATACCGGCGGCGGTGGTGGTCCCTATGGCGATAGGTCAAATGACAAAATTGTATTATCGGGCGGCGGCGCTATTAGTCTTCCGTCAGTTTGGGCATTTAAACCGACTTTACCACTCGAAAGCTTGCAAATATCAAATGCTGTGCCTTGGGGTGGGCCAAATGGCTATACCACGCTTTATAATGGCATGATTGCTCCACTGAAGCCTTATACAATAGCGGGAATTGCTTGGTATCAAGGCGAGTCTAATGCGGCGCGCGCGGGCGAATACCGCGAATTATTGCCAGCCATGATAAAAGAATGGCGCAAGGATTTTGGCGACGAAAAATTGCCTTTCATCCAAGTGCAGCTCTCAAGCTTTGGTCGCCCACTTGAAGCGCCAAAAAAATCCACTTGGGGTGAATTGCGTGAGGCGCAAAGGCAAATCGCCAAAACCGACCCCTATGGCGCAATGATTATAAGCCATGATATTGGCGATAGGGTCGATATTCACCCGACACAAAAAACGGTAATTGGCCAAAGAATGGCGTTTGCAATGCGCAATATGCTTTATGGCGAAAAAATGCCGCAAAGCCCCGAACCGAATAAGGCGCGCATTAATGGCCAGAATATAGAAATCGAATTTGCAAATGCCTATGAGGGCCTAAAAACCTATTCATCGAATGTGGCAATTGGTTTTGAAGTTTGCGATGCACAAAAGCTATGCCACTATGCAGATGCGCGCGCTTTGGGGAATAAAATAATAATAAAAGGCGCAAATTTGGCCACTGCGCGCTTTATTCGGTATGCGTGGGCCAATACTGCCTATAGCAATACATTTAATAGCAAGGATTTACCGATTGGCACTTTTGAGATTGCAATTGAGCGCTAAGCCAAATTAAATCGGCATGCGCATGATTTCTTGATAGGCGTTAATTGCCTGATCTCTAAACGCCATCATGGTTTCTAATTGCACTTCGGCAGCGGACATTGCGGTTACGACGTCCACAAGCTCGGCCTTGCCTGTAATTGCGCCTGCTGCGCCAGCTTCTGCGGTTTTCGTCGCGGCTACTGTGCTCGAGACTTGCTCTGCCAAAAGACCCGCAAAATTAAGGCCGGTATCGGCAATTTGCGGCCCACCTGATAGACCAGAAGTTTGGGTTACACTTGCACCGCCGTATGCTTTTGATGCTAATAATGCTGCTGCGTTCATTTTAATCTATCCAATTCTAATTGCGTTCAGATGCTTCGCATCTTTGGCGGCACGCAGCCTGCGCTCCTGCTTAGTCGCTAAGTCGCTTCGCTCCTAACCGCCTCTATTTTACCTCTTTAATAATTCAATAGTTTTAGTCATCATATTCCGTGCGCTTTCGACCACATTCAAATTGGCTTCATAGGCGCGTTGTGCTTCGCGCATATCCATAGCCTCTAGGAGAGTGTTTACATTCGGCATTTTTACATAACCTGCGGCATCGGCGGCGGGGTGTGTTGGATCATAGCGTAATCTAAAATCACTAGTGTCTTTTTTTACGCCGGTCATTTTAACTTCGGTTGCGCCAGTTTGCCGGTCTAAAACTTGGCCGAAAGTTGCCACTTTGCGCTGATAGGGTGTGCCATTTGCATCTGGCGCAGTAGAGGTGGCATTGGCGATATTCTCGGCAATAACTTTCATGCGGGCGGTTTGCGCCCTTAGGCCAGACGCTGCGACATTTAATGCACCATTCATATCAGTCATAATTCAATCCTTCAAAATCTTATGGTTTGCGCGCCGAAAGCCGCATTAATTGTAATCCTTTTTGATAAAGCCCAATTGCCACATCATAATTCATGCGTGTATCGGCGACCTTTATCATTTGTTCCTCGAGCACCACTGCATTGCCATCAAGCGTGGTTTCACTATCGGGAGCCTTGATTGTATTTGCGCTAAGAGCCGCGTTTCCACTAGTAATATGGCCCCTTTTGGTCGCCACCATTTGCACATCATTTATCGCCATTGGCCCCGCCGCGCCCGAACGCGAATTTGGCATAAC
>CAYTWK010000297.1:0-2585 GCA_964442095.1 uncultured Caulobacteraceae bacterium
GGTCGGTGCCGCCATCATCAATCCCAATCTTGGATCCTCAATTTTGAGAGCGCTAGCCCCCTCGGGCAATTCAAGATAAAAAGTGCCCGAAATCACCGAATGCGGGTGAATATGACTTGAGTGGAAGCACATAGGCGGCAAAATATTAACCCAATAGGCATCCAAAACCAATTTGCGGCCCGCCAGATCAAAATGGCATTCATTGGCAAAACTAGCGACATGCTTGTCAAGGATTTTCTTTAATTCGGCAAATGGCGAAAAGCGTTTGTCCAAATCATTCAAACTGGCATAGCTAGTATAGCCAAGATAATTATTCTCCTCGCACCATTTTATTCCGGCCTCGTCGTCTTCGGCCAAGGAATAGCAACAATTAACAAGGTCTTGTTTCAAATCGCTGAATTTCTTTGGGCCAATATTCTCGCGGTAAAATTTTGTTGTAAATAGGTTTTTTATAGTCATAATTTGCCTTTGAGTGTGGATTTCAATACTTTATTTATAACCAAAAGGGAACACTAAAAGGGAAAACTATGAAGCTTCGCAAACTCGCAATTAATATTGCCACATTATCTCTTTTGGGTGGATTTCCGCTTTGTGCATTAGCGCAAAATAGCGCACCACAGCCATTGCCATTTACGCAAACTATTCCCGATGCGCGCGATATTCCATTTAATGGCACTATGGTGCTGAATGTCGATGTTACCAATATTGAACAAGGTATTTTTAACGTCGAACAAATTATTCCGATTCAAAAGCCAGGTCGCCAAGTCTTGCTCTTTCCAAAATGGCTACCGGGGAAGCATGCGCCGCGCGGTGCTATCGAAAAACTCGCGGGCCTTGTAATTACCGGTGATGGCAAACGTATTGAATGGGTGCGTGACACTGTCGATGTATTTGCTTTTCATATAGATGTGCCAAATGGTGTGCGTGAAATAAAGGCAAGTTTTCAATATTTATCGCCGACCGCGCCAAACCAAGGCCGTATTGAAGTGACCCCTGAAATTATGAGCCTACAGGGGAATAGCTTTTCGCTTTATCCAGCCGGATATTTTGTGCGCAATATTCCAATCAGTGTTAGTGTTAAATACCCAAGCGGTTGGACCGCCGCCGGATCCATGCGCGAAAAATCACGAAATGGTGATATTGTCACTTATCATACTGTTAACTACGAGGTTTTCGTGGATAGCCCTTGGGTGGCCGGAAAATATTATAAAAAAGTCGCTTTAACCCCCAAAGTATCTTTAAATCTTTTTGCCGATGCGCCAAAATATTTGGACTACAAGCCGGAGCAAATGGCGCCGCATGTTAAAATGGTCGAACAGGCGATTAAAACCTTCGGCTCTGAACAATATGATCATTATGACTTCCTCCTTAGTCTTTCTGATAATTTGGGCGGTATCGGCCTAGAGCATCACCGGTCGAGTGAGAATGGCGTAGGCGCAGATTATTTTACCAATTGGGCCGGAAACCTTTCGGCGCGCGGGCTTTTGCCGCATGAATTTGCCCATTCTTGGGACGGAAAATATAGGCGCGGCGCGGACGCATGGACGCCAGATTATCGCACGCCAATGCGCAATTCATTGCTTTGGGTCTATGAAGGGCAAACCCAATTTTGGGGCTATGTTTTGGGCGCGCGCTCTGGGCTTTATACAAAGGCGCAAACTATCGCGGCCTTTGCATCAATTGCCGCGGATTTAGATGCTCGCAAAGGGCGGGCTTGGCGCGATTTGATCGATACCACCAATGATCCGATAATCACACCACGCGCACCAAAGGGCTGGGTTTCATACCAACGCTCCGAAGATTATTATAATGAAGGCATGATGGTCTGGATTGAGATTGACGCCAAATTGCGCGAAATTACAAAGGGCGAAAAAGGCATAGACGATTTTGCAAAGGCATTTTATAGCGGCAAAGATGGCGATTATGGCCAATTGACCTATCAATACGAAGATATTGTCAAAACCTTGGATAAGATTGCCAAATATGATTGGAAAAAGCATTTAGATGCACGGCTATATGGCCATGAAAATGGCGCGCCATTGGGCGGCTTTAGGGCAAGTGGCTATAATTTAGTATTTAATGAAACCCCTAATGAATTCCTGCGCGGGCTTGAAAATTCTGGCAAATTCTTAAACCTAAATTATTCCTTGGGCATGGTGGTTTCAAACGAGGGTGCGGTAAATGCTGTTTTATGGGATGGCCTTGCCTTTAAAAATGGCTTTGCGGTTGGCGATAGGATTATTGCGATAAATGGCAAAGCATGGGGCAGGGACAATGCAATCGAGGCGATAAATGCAGCGAAAAATTCGGCCACGCCAATTCAATTAATTACGCTTTCGGCCAATCAATATCGTGTAATAAATCTCGATTATAAGGGCGGCATGCGCTATCCGCATTTTGAAAAAACTGGGCCCGATGGCGCACTCGATAAATTGTTAGCGCCTTTGCCATGATAGAGTTTTTGATAGCCGCGCAAAACCTCGAGATGGCGCAGGCTACGCAGATTGAAAAGATATTAATTCCGAACGAAGTGAGGCAAGGCCGACTGGCCGCCGGCGCTAGTGCGCCGCCCCCGCGGAGGCGCG
>CAYTWK010000298.1:0-2584 GCA_964442095.1 uncultured Caulobacteraceae bacterium
CAATGTTTGCTTGTGCAAAAAGCATAAGAATTAATCACTGCCTTTCCCTTGACTCTCATCTTTTGCGTCCCTATCTGCACATTGTTAGCAGTCGGGCATGGTGAGTGCTAATTTTCTGTGCCCCGCTACAAACTTTCAATTTATATTCTCATTAATAGACTTTTTAAGGAGTAAACAAAATGAGCTTTCGTCCATTAGGTGACCGCGTATTGGTTCGCCGCGTTGAAGAAGAAACAAAAACTAAAGGCGGGATTATCATTCCTGATACTGTAAAAGAGAAGCCGCAAGAAGGTGTTGTTGTTGCCGTTGGCGCGGGCGCACGCGACGAAGACGGCGAGCGTATTCCTATGGATTTGGCTGTTGGCGATAAAATCCTATTCGGCAAATGGTCGGGAACTGAAATCAAAATCGATGGCGAAGATCTATTGATTATGAAAGAATCCGACGTTCTTGGCGTTCTTGGCTAATTTTGAATTCAATTTTTAGGAGATTATAATTATGGCTGCTAAGTCAGTAAATTTTGGGTCAGAAGCCCGTGAAAAAATGTTGCAAGGTGTTGATATCCTTGCGAATGCCGTAAAAGTTACTTTGGGCCCAAAGGGTCGCTTTGTAGTAATCGAAAAATCGTTTGGCGCACCGCGCACAACCAAAGACGGCGTTTCTGTTGCTAAAGAAATTGAGCTTGAAGATAAATTTCAAAACCTTGGTGCGCAATTGCTACGCGAAGTGGCAAGCAAAACCAATGATGTAGCTGGCGATGGCACCACTACTGCAACCGTTCTTGCCCAAGCGATTGTTCGCGAAGGCATGAAGGCGGTTTCTTCTGGCCGTAATCCAATGGACTTAAAACGCGGTATCGATAAAGCGGTTCTTGAAGTTGTTGCTGATTTGCAAAAATCTGCGAAAAAAGTTTCGGGCTCTGAGGAGATTGCCCAAGTTGGAACTATTTCTGCAAACGGCGAAGCGTCAATTGGCGAAATGATTGCAAATGCAATGTCAAAAGTTGGCAATGAAGGTGTTATCACCGTTGAAGAAGCAAAATCAGCCGAAACTGAGCTTGATGTTGTTGAAGGCATGCAATTCGACCGCGGTTATTTGTCACCATATTTTGTGACTAATGCCGATAAAATGGAAGCATCTTTAGAAGATCCAATGATTTTGATTTTCGAAAAGAAACTTTCAACTTTGCAACCACTTCTTCCAATCCTAGAAGCAGTTGTTCAAGGCGGACGCCCTTTAATGATTATCGCCGAAGATATCGAAGGCGAAGCATTGGCGACTTTGGTTGTTAATAAACTTCGTGGCGGCCTAAAAGTCTGTGCTGTAAAGGCACCAGGCTTTGGCGATCGCCGTAAAGCAATGCTTGAAGACATTGCTATCTTGACCGGTGGCCAAGTCATTTCCGAAGATTTGGGCATTAAACTTGAAAACGTAACCCTTGATATGTTGGGCCGCGCGAAAAAAGTAAGCGTTCGTAAAGACGATACAACTGTTGTTGATGGTGCTGGCGAAAAAGCTGACATCGAAGCGCGTATCGGCCAAATCAAACGTCAAATCGAAGAAACTACTTCTGATTATGACCGCGAAAAACTTCAAGAGCGTTTGGCTAAATTGGCCGGCGGTGTTGCGGTTATCCGCGTTGGCGGCATGACTGAATCTGAAGTTAAAGAGCGCAAAGATCGCGTTGATGACGCTTTGAATGCCACTCGTGCGGCAGTTGAAGAAGGCATCGTCCCTGGTGGCGGCACAGCTTTGCTTCGCGCTTCACGCTCTATCGAGGTTAAAGGCCTTAATGATGATGAAGAAGCGGGTATCAATATTGTTCGCAAAGCGTTGCAATCTCCACTTCGCCAAATCGTTGAAAACGCTGGCGTTGAGGGTTCGATTGTCGTTGCCGAAATCCTTAGTAATAAATCAGAGACTTACGGATTTAATGCGCAAACCGAAGAATATGTTGATATGGTTAAGGCCGGTATCATTGATCCAATGAAAGTTGTGCGCACTGCACTTCAAGATGCTGCGTCAGTGGCCTCATTGATTATCACTACCGAAGCTGCAATCACCGAAGCGCCAAAGCGTGACGCAGGCGCACCTGCTATGCCGGGCGGCGGCATGGGCGGTATGGGCGGCATGGATTTCTAATTCAATCGCATAAAGTGATCTATAAAGGGCCAAAGAAATTTGGCCCTTTTTCTTTGTAAATTGACGTAAATTGGGAAAACGATTACATATATGCCGTTACGTAAACTAGTTTGTATTCGCAGGCTTTGGGATAAAGATTGATTATTTTGTTAAATTGAAGTTTTTATTTTATAGTTCCTAATATTCGCAATTTTGAGTGCCAGTATTATTAATATCAGTAAATTGAACACAAAAGCAGTTCCAATCTGCTCAGATTTATATTATTTAATTTCAATCTATGCTTTAGAATCAATGCGTAAGATAGACCTTTGGGGAATTTGGAACTAACAAAGTGCTCGAAAATTCAAATGAAATTATAAGCCTGACGATAAATCGGCGCGATGATATCCTCAAAGAAGCAACCAAACTTTTTTGTAGTGGTGGATATTCTGGCACTAGGATG
>CAYTWK010000299.1:0-2570 GCA_964442095.1 uncultured Caulobacteraceae bacterium
AATCCGCGCCACCGAGAGAATTTTCGTAAATTAATTCACTTTTTGATTGTGACGCTCGCCCCGCCAATGTTTGACGCGGAATATTGCCGCAAGCCGACAAAAGCGCAAATGGCGCAACATTAATTATTTTACGGCGGCTAAAATTCATTCTGGCTAATCTCAACGGGGTATTTTTATAAATTCAAATGATTTAAGAATAGGCGCAAAAGTGCAAAAATCAATCGATTTGATTGCGCAACTAAAGCATTTTATAGGGCTAAATACTCTAAATAATGCATTGGGGCTTGATTTTATTATATTTTAATATAGTCAAATGCGTGATTGAAAATGCTCATTTCTAAAATATAGGCATTTAAACCAAATTATTAAAAGGGGCCGAGCAAATGCATCTACAAGATCGTTGGCGCATAATTTTAGACCATTTGACACCTGAGAAAGTTACGAGTGTTGAAGACTTAACCGCAATTACTGATGCTTCGCCGGCTACCATTCGTCGTGATTTAAACCAACTTCAATCTTTGGGACAGTTAACGCGTGTTCGCGGGGGTGCGGCGTCAATAAATTCCTTAACGCGGCAGAAGCAAAGCGGCCCAAGCGCATCCACTCTTGATGGACAATCATATTTCTATGAAAGTGTAACTTTATTCGCAAATGAAAAGCAAAGAATTGCTGCTAAGGCGGTTGAGTATATTGAAAGTGGCTCTTCAATAATTGTCGGCGCAGGCAGCACAGCTTTTAAAATGGCAAATCTTATCGAGGATCAACCAATCCAAGTTCTGACCAATTCTATACCGGTTTTGCAAAGCCTTTTGAAAAAAGAAAAAATTAAAGTTACTTTGTCGGGCGGTGAATTATTTCGCGAACAAAGCTGCATAATTAATTCATTTTCCGACGGCATTATCGAGAATTTTTATGCTTCGCGATATTTTGTCGGTGCACAAGCCATATCCAAAAATGGACTAATGCAAACTGATGGGCTTTTGGTTCAGCATGAGAGGAAATTAATTAACCGCGCCGAAGAAGTTATCGTTTTAGTGGATTCATCGAAATTTCTAGCCCAAGGCTCTCTTTCGGTCTGCCCGCTTAGTAAGATACACACTATAATTACGGACAAGGGCATAGAAGCCGACGCTCGCAAAATGATTTTAGATGCCGGCATCAATTTGGTTATTGTTTAATCTAGTTATAGTTCAATATAGCCTTAGCCGATACTATTTCATGTAAAACACTTCGACTAAATCACTCACCACGGGTGAATTATCGGGGTTCGAATCCATTATATCGCACATAAATGCCCACCATTTTTTCATTATTGGCAATTCCGGCAATTTATCCATATTATGATTATCTTCGCGCAAGATAAAACCAGTAAGGACGAGAGATTTCGGATCCAAAAATATAGAATATTCGACTATACCAGCAGCTTTTAAAGCGTCATAAAGTTCGGGCCATATTTCATCATGGCGCTTTTTGTATTCGGCCTCATAGCCAGCTCTTAATTGCATAATAAAGCTATGTCTTTGCATTTCTACCTCTTTGGAATTGGCTTAATCTCATTGGTTTGCTCCGGCGGCTTTGCCAAAATAATTGGCCACAAAACATCGTCTAACTTTGTTTCGTCATATGATGGATGGCCATTTGACTGCCTAATTTCGGGCAAAGTTTCAATATTTGGGAAATTATTAGCAAGCGCACGCGCGACCATTCCTGCAATAGCATATGCACCGTAATAATTATGGTGCGTTCCGTCATTTCCACTATTCCCAAAAGCCAATTTTGAATCAACTGGACCAAGGCTTTCATAGAAATTAGCGGTTTCATTAGTCAAATCAATAATGGGAACGCCCATTATTTGCGCGACCATTTTAACAGCATCATCATAACCCTTGTGGGTGTTTATTATTTTGCCAGCAGCATCAAATCTGCGCCGTGCGACCGGCGAAATAAGAACCGCTTGACCACCTCTTTGGCGAATGTCGGCTATAAAAGCGCGCAAATATTCGGGATATGCGCCATCATGTGCTGCATAGGTGCGCGGCCACCCAGCCTTTTGATCATTGTGGCCAAATTGAATTAATACAATATCGCCCTTATTTATGTTTGATAAGAGTTTGTCCCAACGTAATGAAAAAATAAAGGATTTTAGAGTTTCCCCACTTCGGGCATGATTGGCAATTGCATAGTTTTTCACAAATGCGGGCAATATCTGGCCCCAGCTGGCATAATCACCACTAGCTTGATCTGTAACAGTAGAATCGCCCGCCAATAATATTTTCGGCACATTAGCGTTTGACATATTAATCTTCGCGAGCCTTACCCCCTCGCCTGCAATATCAATAGTCAGTTGATTATCCCAATTTCGCGATATTAATTCCTCGCCGCGTATTCTTACCTCAGGCGAATTTGAATTGTCTTGCTCTGCATTAATTATATTTCTATGGCGGATATTGACAAAAAACGAATATCTTGCACTCTGGCCCGCCTTAATTGTCTGCGGCACGGCCATAAGCCTTCTATCCTCACTCCAGATGGTAAAGCGTGTATCCGCATCACCAGCCTCTATTTCCAGC
>CAYTWK010000300.1:0-2564 GCA_964442095.1 uncultured Caulobacteraceae bacterium
AAGTGCCTCTGATTATGTCAATGGCGCGATTATCCCTGTTGATGGTGGTTGGCTCGCGCGATGAGTTTAAGCCCAAAAGAATTGGCGCGCACACTAACCGATGCGCGCAAAAATGCCAGTGCATTTTCACAATATCCAGCAGATATTCCCAATGATTTGGGCGTTTCCTATCAAATACAAGATGCGGCTATTGATTTGTGGAATGATGAAATAATTGGTTGGAAAATTGGCAGATTAGCGCCCGATGCCCAGAAAATCCACAATACTGAAAGGCTAACTGGCCCTATATTTAAGAAAAGATTTTGGAGAAAAGAAAGCGGCGCCAAAAATTCTATAAGCATGATTAAAGGCGGCTTTGCAGCAGTAGAAGCCGAGTTTGTTTTTGAAATCGCCAAAGATGCCGACAAAAATAAGTATGAATATACACCCAAGGAAGCACTAGATTTAATTTCAAATATGTATGCCGGTATCGAAATCGCTGGTAGTCCAATAAATGATATTAATTCCTACGGGCCTTTGGTAGTTGCATCTGATTTTGGGAATAATCATGGCCTCATTTTGGGGGATTTGATTACCGGCCTAAGCAATACGAAGGATCTAGACGAGGAATCAGTTCAAAAATACAAAGCCAGCGCCGAGGTAAATGGCGCTCTGGTTGGCGAAGGCGGGTTATTCTCGATGCCGAATGGGCCGCTTGCGGCTATTGCTTGGCTCGCAGGTCATCTTGCAAAGCGAAATCGTCCATTAAAGAAGGGGCAATTGATTTCATCTGGCGCATCAACTGGAATTCATGAAGTATTTATAGGCGATACCTCGAAAGTCACTTTTTTTGATGGTGATAAATGTGCAACAATTTTCGAAATTGAAATGATCGATGCGAGAAATTAATGCTACCGGTGTCATTTCCTATTGCGCCCGCAGCTAAATTTGTATAACAATTATGACAAACGGGGAAGTTTATTGCGTTCAGGGTTATGACACCGGTGTCTTTTTGTATTGTTTGAGATGCCGATTTCACTGTTAAACCGCGAATTTGCGAATTCTACCCAATTTTTAAAGATAACCTCGCTCAAGAGGTCGGGAGGAAAAAATGAATAGACCAAGAGCCTTTAATAAAGGTGTATTGTTAGGCGCGTCTGCGTCCGCGATTGTTATCGCACTATCTTTCGGCGCGCCAGTTATCGCGCAAACTGCAAATAGCGCAGCTCAGCAGCAACCAGAAACCGTGGTCGTTACCGGTTTTCGTTCTTCGGTTCGCTCTGCTATCGCAACCAAGCGCCTTGAAAATGATATCGTGGATTCAATCAAAGCCGAAGATATTGGTAAGTTTCCAGATAATAATTTGGCCGAATCTTTACAGCGTATACCGGGTGTATCTATCGATCGTGAAGGCGGTGAGGGAAAGACTATTACAGTTCGCGGTCTTGGTCCAGATTTCACGCGGGTTCGCTTAAATGGCCTAGAGGCGGTTTCGACAACTGGCGGTAAAGATAAAGATGGCGGCGCAAATCGCGGCCGTGGCTTTGACTTCAACGTTTTCGCATCTGAATTGTTTAATTCACTTACTGTGCGCAAATCAACATCTGCAGAAGTTGAAGAAGGTTCATTGGGCGCAACAGTTGATCTTAGAACTGCGCGGCCTTTTGACTATAAAGGCTTTACAATGGCCGGCTCATTGCAGGGCGGCTATAATGATCTGTCCGAAGATGTTGGCAAGCGCGGGACTTTTATGGTTTCAAACCGCTGGATGGATGGAAAACTAGGTGGGCTATTATCTGTTGCTTATTCAACTAAGGAGAATTTTGAAGAGGGTCCAAATTCAGGTCGTTGGCAAAATGCTTATGTTGCTGCTAATGCTGGCCGTTTCCAATCTTATTCAACTGATGGCGGGAACACTTTCATTCCAATTGCGCCGTGCACGGTTAATGCGACCACGAGAGTTTGCAATACCACAGAGGCAAGCAATCCTTTGCTGACTGGCGAGGCGGTAAATGTCTCCCAAGGACTTTACCCACGCTTTTTACGCACATCGCAGTTTATAACGGATGCTGAAAGATTGGGTATAACTGGTTCTTTACAATATCGACCAACAGACAGAACAACATTCACCTTGGATGTGCTTTACTCAACTTTTAGCGCGGACAGAATAGAATATAATATAGAGCCGATTTCTTTTTCTAGAAATACGGCCGGTGTTCCGCAAACCGATATTTATAATTATACAATTGATAGCCGCAAAATTATCACCAAAGCGTCTTTCAATGATGTTGATATGCGCACGGAAATGCGTTTTGACGAATTATTGACTACATTTAATCAGGTCAATTTCAATGTCGATACGCAAATCACCGATAAATTATCAGCAAATCTATTAATCGGTAGCTCGCGCTCATTTTTGGATAATCCAGAGCAAACAACTTGGTCCTTGGAATCTTATAATGTTAGAGGTTATTCTTATGATCTAACTGATATGACTAATCCGAAATATAATTTTGGAACTAGCTCAACTGGTTGCAACATTACACAGGCTTGCTATTGGCAATATGCGGCGGCATCATCGCAAA
>CAYTWK010000301.1:0-2563 GCA_964442095.1 uncultured Caulobacteraceae bacterium
CTCTTATGACGTGAATGGTGATCGCGATCTAGTTTGGTTCGGTGGTTGGGGTCGTTATTATGACCGCACAGTTTTCACTGCGGCTATGATTGAATATATCACTAACAATGTCCGCAACGAGCCAACAATCGATATTGCGGCTGCTGATGCTGCAAGGCTTAAAGATCCTGCGCAATTGCGTGCAGCGGTTGCAGCTTTGGGTGTTAGAGGTTCGGTCTGGTTACTTCCTGATGACACCAAAGTGCCTTATACTGACCAATTCAACCTTGGTATCCGTAAGCGCTTTGGCAATATCCAAACTTCGCTTGCATATGCTTATAACCGCACACATGATGTGTTCCAATATGTCCGCGGTAACCGTATGCCAGATGGTAAATTCTCACCACTTGGGGATCAGTTCGTAATCGATAATTTCCCAGCTGCTGGTCAATTGCCAGGATATAATGGTAAATTGAATATTGGCGCAAATGGTGGACAAGCTAAATATAGTGCGGTTTATCTAACCCTCGAAGATCCAATGACTGGCGATGACAAATACGGCTTTACTGCTGCATTTACATTCACCAATGCAACTCAATTGGGTTCAGAGCTTGATGCCGACGAATTCTTCGCTGGCCCACGCCAAGATGTATTCGGTTGGACTAAAACGCCAAATGTTGACAAATTCCGTTTCGTTGGAACCGGCATAATGAAAGGCCCATGGAGCACATTATTGTCAACAACTGTGACATTGGGTTCTGGTGGTCCATTTGGTTCGATTGATGGCCGTGGCCCTAATCCGCCAAATGCTTGCTGTATCGCAAACCTTTCTGGTGTTTATTATCCAGACGTGAACATTGCATATCGCACAGTGGACTTCAGAATCGCAAAAGACTTTGAATTGCCAAACGGACACGCTGTTACTCTAAGCGGCCAAGTATTTAACGCATTTGATTGGGTTAATAAGAATTGGTCAAGCTGGGGCGGTGGTGCAAACTGGGGTGGTGGTCCATCACTTCAACCAGACAATAGCACTAAAGGTCCGGCAAGAACTTTCCAAGTTGGCTTAGCTTACCGGTTCTAATTTCTAATTAAGTTTCCCCCCAAAGGAATCGAGGGGAGCAAATGGCAACATTTGTTCCCCTTTTTCTTAAGACCTCAGGAAATTCTATAATTGGAGTTGTTACCAGTGCTCGCAAAGAACCGTCGTTCACTTTTATTAAACCTTGTTTCAACTCTAGCTTTGACCGCCTGTGCAGATGGTGCAATTGGCGCAAAGTCGGGCACGCAGTCCGAAAATGGCGCAAAATGGCCAATTTGGCCGACGCCAAAATCAAAAGAAATCGATAATCCATTAATTGCTGAAATCCATAAAAGGACATTTGATTGGTTTTGGGATATTACAAACCATGAAACTGGCCTTACGCCCGATAGATGGCCGACTTTGGACTTTTCTTCGGTGGCGGGCATTGGCTTTGCTCTTTCGGCATATTGTATCGCCGCTGAGCGTGGATTTAAGCCGCGTGAAATCCTAGCTGAACGCGCCAGAAATACTCTAAAATATTTGTATAATTTGCCCCAAGGCCCTGAAAAAAGTGGCAAAGCGGGCTATAAGGGATATTTTTATCATTTCTTGAATTTTAATGATGGCTCACGCTATAAAGAGGTCGAGCTTTCCTCGATTGATACTTCTTTATTATTGCTTGGCGCTATATTCGCGTCTGAGTATTTTAACAAAGACAATGAAACAGAAAAGCAAATTCGCGAATATACCAAATTGATTTATGAGCGGATCGACTGGACATATCTGCAAGATAAGACCGGTCTGCAAAGCATGGGCTGGCATCCAGAATATGGCTTTATTGATGGCAATTGGGCCGGCATGAACGAAGGCATGATGGTCTATATACTCGGCATGGCCTCGCCGACGCACCCCATACCTGCTTCTGCTTATGATGTATGGCTATCGACCTATGATCAGCAATTCGAGGAGAATTGGGGCGAACCACATATGTCTTTCCACGCTCTGTTCATTCATCAATATAATCACGCCTATATTGATTATCGTGGCATTGCCGATAAATATATGCGCAATAAAGGTTTTGACTATTTTGAAAATAGCCGCCGCGCAACTTTGGCGCAAAGGAATTATGCCACAATCAATCCACATAAATGGAAAGATTATAGCGCTGATATTTGGGGCTTAACTGCATGTGATGGGCCAGTGCAAGGCAAGTTTGAGATAGATGGAAAAATGCGCGAATTCCGCACTTATAGTGCAAGAGGGCCCGGCAAGCCTTATGAATTTGATGATGGAACAATTGCGCCAACCGCAGGTATTTCATCAATCCCATTCACACCAGAATTATCAATTAAACTCGCCGAAAATTTTGTCGCAAAATATGGCGATGATATATATACAAAATATGGCTTCAAGGACAGCTTTAATCCAACTTTCAGGATTGAAGGGGTTTCGGATAAAGGCAAAATCACCAAGCGCGCAGGTTGGGTTTCAAATGATTATATAGCGATAGATCAAGGGCCAATTCTAATGATGATTGAAAATCATTATTCTGGACTTGTC
>CAYTWK010000302.1:0-2511 GCA_964442095.1 uncultured Caulobacteraceae bacterium
AAAGCAAAACACCCGCAAAATTCCCATAACTTTGGTTCTAAATCCCACCGATGATATGAAGATCATGCAAGACGAAATCTTTGGGCCGTTGCTGCCGATAAAGACCTATGAGAATTTTGGCGAAACTATTGATTATGTAAACTCCAAAGATAGGCCATTGGCGCTATATTATTTTGGTAGTGACGAAAATGAACTAAGCCGCGCGATGAATGAAACTACCTCTGGCGGCGTAACTATCAATGACGTCATTTTCCATATTGCCATGGAAGAAATGCCGTTTGGCGGCATTGGTGCATCAGGTATGGGTGCGTATCACGGCCATGAAGGCTTTTTGACCTTTAGCCACGCCAAATCGACTTATTCGCAACTCAAAAAGGATATTGGGCCATTGCAATTAATGCGTCCGCCATATGGCAAAGGCATAGCGAATTATATCCGCGGACTTATCAAAGCCTAAGCCTTATTTGCGGCGATGAAATCAAGCGCGGCTTGTTCATATTCGTCAATTTTGCCATCTTGGTTTATGGTCTGGTTAAGCCATGCATTTTCTACGGCACTAACTTTGTTAGTTTGCGCAATGTTTTCACTTGAATGCGTGTTGCCCCAATAATCCGAGGTTTCTCCGAATAGAACCTCGCCAACCATTTTGAAGAAGTTTTGTTTACCTAGCGCGTAATCCGAGCGGTTTACAGCACCTTGATAAGCATCAAAATTATAGGCCATTAAATGATTGCCGATTGCTTGGCTAAAAAAGATTTTCCAATCTGGCGTATTTGTACCGTTCAGAGTTGCATTCTTTATCTCAAACAAGAGATTGGCCTCGCTTTGCGAAATTATTGTTCCATTGTCGCTAGCGCAAGAATACAATAAATGCCGCAAATTATGGGTATCAGATGCACCAACTGCACCTTTGGCAATTATATCGCTAGTAATTTTCTTAATAACCCAATCAATTACCGGCTTTGGAACACCATCTGATTTTTCAATAATGCTTATGACGCTTGCGGTTTCGATTTCGCCAAATGAAGATTTATTGGTTTCGAGCTTTGAAATAAATCCATCTATATCAGGTATATTAACCCCCATGGATAATTCATTTGCTATTTCACTAAAGGCTTGATTCATAATAGGCTCCCGAGTGATAATTCAATACAATAAACCTGTTAAATTTATGTGTATTTGTTCTAAAGTATCTGCAAATCAGTGTGTTTAGAAATTCAACAATAGTGCCTGATTCAGGCCAAAGCCTTGACCCGAGAAGCGAAACACACTTTTAACGGACTTTGAGAGTAAGGGCGAGAAATGTCGCAGAATGACGTAGGGCTATTCGGGGAAGATTTACCTGAACAACCCAAAAAGAAGCAAATAGAACAAACGCAATTGAAAACTTCGCAATTGCCAAACAATGATTATTCAGCCTCGAGTATTGAAGTGCTTGAGGGGTTAGAGCCTGTCCGCAAGCGCCCCGGCATGTATATTGGCGGCACTGATGCGCGCGCTTTACACCATCTTTTCGCCGAAGTGCTCGATAATTCAATGGACGAAGCCGTAGCAGGCCACGCCACCCGCATCGAAGTATCCATAGAGGCCGATGGTTGTCTTTGTGTTACCGATAATGGGCGCGGCATTCCAATAGACCCGCACCCAAAATATAGAGACAAATCGGCGCTAGAGGTGGTCTTAACCGTCCTCCATGCGGGCGGCAAATTCTCCGACAAAGCCTATGAAACCTCTGGCGGCCTTCATGGGGTTGGGGTTTCGGTTGTAAATGCACTCTCTGATAGGCTTGAGGTTGAGGTTGCACGGGACAAAAACCTCTATGCAATGTCATTTTCGCGCGGGCTACCCTTGGGCAAAATCCGCGATTTAGGGCCAGTGCATAATCGCCGCGGAACTTTGGTGCGCTTTCATCCAGATCCAGAAATCTTTGGCGAAAATCTGGCTTTTGATCCAGCGCGAGTTTTTGCAATGGCGCGCTCCAAAGCCTATTTGTTTGCAGGCGTTGAAATCCGCTTCAAATGCGCCCCAGAGCGTATAAAGCCCGGCTCCAATACGCCAACCGAAGAAACCCTATGTTTCCCCAATGGCCTTGCCGACTATTTGAACGTCACAATTGGTAATGCACCAACCGTTACAACTTCCGCCTTTGTGGGCCGCACTGACAAGGACAAAGGCCACGGCGCAGTAGAATGGGCCATCGCATGGGGCGTGCGCGGCTTTGGCGATATAGACGGCTTCATGCGTAGCTATTGTAACACTATCCCAACGCCTGAAGGCGGAACCCACGAATCGGGCTTTCGCTCGGCAATTACTAAAGCCTTGCGCGGCTATGGCGAACTTGTAAATGATAAAAAGGCCGCATTGATTACCAATGATGATGTCTTTAATACTGCCGCCGGCCTAATTTCTGTATTCATTCGCGAACCCGAATTTGTTGGCCAAACCAAGGATAGATTATCTTCACCCGAAGCCGCGCGGATTGTCGAGAACGCCGTGCGCGATAGGTTTGAT
>CAYTWK010000303.1:0-2499 GCA_964442095.1 uncultured Caulobacteraceae bacterium
GCGCAAAGCCAAATCTTTCAAGGTCATAACGTGGGCCAAATGCCTGCATCATTTCAACCGCGCAACATGCAAGGCCGAATGATAGCATCATTAAAGAGCCTGTGCGCGCCCAAGTGATTAAATCTTCTGAGCCAGCAATAATATAGCCTTTGTCGGCCAATGCATCGGAAACGCCAGTGAAGAATGGATCATCTGGCTTTACGAGGAAACCGCCCTCTACATTTGCTCCGGTATTGGTGATTATTCCCATTCGAGAGCTCCTTTTTTCCACTCATAAATAAAGCCGATTGTTAAAACGCCTAAGAATGTCATCATTGACAAATATCCAAAACCACCAAGCTCTTCTAGGACAAGCGACCAAGGAAATAAAAATGCCACTTCAAGGTCAAAAATGATGAATAGGATTGAGACAAGATAAAACCGAATATCAAATTTCATGCGGGCATCGTCAAAAGCGTTAAAACCGCATTCAAACGCCGATGTCTTTTCCGAATCAGGACTATTTGGGGCAAATAGCCAATTGGCAATAATAAATACCAAGCCAATTACAAGCGCCAAAGCACCAAAGATTATGATTGGTAGGTAATCGAGCAAGAAGCCTTGCGGCAAATCCGCGCCAATTAGCATTTGATTTGGCATCACTAACCCCGTTTATACAATTAGTATCGCTACTAAACTGCTTGAAGTTTTAGAGCAACACTATCAATCACAAAATGCAATATTTTTAGTAGTTTTAGCATATGATTTAAGCGCCTCAAATTGACCTTCTATTCATTAAATTGGCTTATTATGAAATTGATGTCTATTAGTGCGCCAAAATTTGCTCAAACAATCTTGGATAAGCTGCCTTTTGGGTGGTTTGGCGCAAAACCCCCTGCCCCATATTCACCAATGCAGCAGGAAAGCGATTTAGCCCGCGACAATGCGATAAATCAGATTTTCAATTTAGTCGGATTTCTTAGCTTTACGGCTATGATTTTGATTCATACTTCCGCACCAGTTGCTTTGATTTTAAAAGTCAGTGGTGGGCAATCGCCATCTTGGATAGGCGGCTTTTGGTATCTAAGCGCATTAATCAGCCTCATAATGGCAATAAGCGCACCAAAGCGCACTTTTGAGGCTTTAATATATGCTTGGCCCTTTCTTTTGATTAGCGCCTTAGCAATAGCCTCTTATACTTGGTCGATCGAGCCGCCAAATACTCTAAAGGGTGCGATTTTCCTAACTCTTAGCCAATTGGGCGCAATATCAATGGCGGCGCGTTATAGTTGGGATTTTATAATCCGCTTTTTCGCTATACTACTTACGGCCCTAATCGGACTTTCAATTTTGCTGGCGGTGGGTGTCCCTAGTATCGGTCAAATGCAAGAAATATACCCTGGTGCTTGGTCTGGCGTTTGGGCGGAAAAACAAGCATTGGGCTTTTTTGCTGTATTGCAAATCATATTTACCGCATTTCTTGGCCTTAAAGATAGCAAACAAAGATTATGGCTTTTAGCGCCAATACTCGGCCTTGTGGCAATCCTTGGAACCCAAGGAAAATCTGCTCTAATTATGGTATTTGTCGGCGCAGCAGCTGTAATTGGCACCCGCCTCCTTCAGCAAGGAATGCGGCTAATGCTCGTAATGCTATGGCTTGGGATTGTTTGTTTGATAATCGGCGGCATTACTTTTTTCATGGCGCCAAACTTAATTTTCGAACTTACCGGAAAAAGCAAAGATTTAACTGGGCGAACAGAAATATGGCAAGGCATTGATTTCTTAATCTCGCAAAAGCCAATTTGGGGCCATGGTTATAATACGGTTTGGGAAAATCAATTGGACCTTGCGTCACCATATCAATGGATACAGATAATGGCGGACTTTAAGCCGCAAAATGCCCACTCTTCTTATAGAGATGTGCTGCTATCAATGGGTAAAGTCGGGCTATATTTATTGGCTTTCGTTCTCATAAAGACAATAATTGATGCGATTAGCGTAATAAGAACTGACAAAGACGGCTCTAGCGTCACGCTTGCGGTCATATTCTCACTTTTGACAATCTCGGCTACCGAAACGATTTTTCTTGGCAATAATAATCTATTATGGTTTCTAATTGTCCTCTGCGGCACAAAAATCGCGCTTGAAAAGCATAAATACTACAGAAAATTACGCGCGCCGATTAAATTCCCCAAAACGAAGCAAAAATTCACCGAACCAGAATATTTCACATATTAATTTTGTGATTGACTGAATTGTGCTACTTTCACCCAAGTGAAAGTCTGGCGCGAGTAACCAAAAATTCGCGCAGTCGAATTTTTGCGAAATAAAAAGTAAATTGACGAAGTCATATTCTTGCAAACAAAAATTAAGGAACGAAGCGAATTAGCGACCAAGCGGGAGCGCAGGCTGCGTGCCGCCAAAGAAAAAACCGAGGCTTTGCCTCGGTATTTTTCTGAACGCAAATGAAAGATGGTGCCTCGAACGGGATTTGAACCAGTGACACGCGGATTTTCAGTC
>CAYTWK010000304.1:0-2496 GCA_964442095.1 uncultured Caulobacteraceae bacterium
GCCAAAGCGTGCCGTCTGAGTTTCTGATAAGACCACACGAATATTGGCCACCAAAATGCACCTTATGAAGAATAGCCCAGGTTTCTGGTTTTAAGATTGGGTGATAATCGCGGTGGGCCGCAAGATATTTTAATACATCACTCGCACTCGCATGGATAGTGCCGGCTGGCCCGAGGACCGCAGGATTGTCAGTCACGTCTTTGCCGCCACTAATCGCGGGTTTGCGTTCCTCACCGAAAATGGCTTTGGTATGGCCTTGGGGCTGGTCTTTTAAAGGCGCACCAAAACCCGAATTTGTCATGCCAAGTGGCCCGAATACTTCGGTAGTCATTAATTCTTCCCATGATTTGCCACTTAATTGTTCTAGCATTGCCCCAAGAACAACATAGCCATTATTTGAATACTCAAAATGCTGACCTTTTGCTCCTTTTGGCTTTTGCATTAATGCGATAGTCGCAAATTCTATCCTTGCCTCCATGATTGGCTTTATGGAATTACGGAATTCAAGAAATTTTATTATTGGAATATTTGCATCAAGACCAGATTGGTGTGAAACAAGATGTAAAACCGTCGCATCCTTATATTCATCGCGCATTTTCGGGATTTTCTCGCCAAGAATCTCGCCAATTTTTGTATCCCAGTTTAAAAGGCCACGTTCGATTAGGCGCGCTGCTAAAACGCACGTCATGGATTTTGAAATAGACCCTAAGTGCCACTTATCTTCTAGTTGTGCTTTATTATTTGCTTCATTGGCAATTCGCAATCCGGATACCATGCTAATAGGTGCTTTGCCCCGCATTTGCGCTGCGGCAATAATCGCCGGGCTTTGTGCTTCCAAAAGTATCTTCTCAAGCCCGCTTTGTGTCAAAACTTCGGTGTTTATCGTATTGGAAAACCCGGTATCGGCACCCCGATAAAAACTAAGTTCAATATTATTTGGGCCTTGTTTGAAAATGCCTTTGATTTCATCATTATTGCGCGCGCCGGTAAAACGCGCGCGAATATTTGTAAATTCAATATCTATTTCACTATTCGAAAGGCTCTTTGCGCGGCCATTAATTGGAGCGCCGCCTTGGTCAATTGAATAAAGATTGACTTTGCCGTCGTCACGAAATTCAAGGCGGAGGCGCAATCCTTGTGAGCCAATAGCAAGCCGACCGGACCAAATTCCGACGAGGTCTGAATTCATTCCTTCGTCGGCAGCAGCACATGCAGGAAAAATCGATGCTAATATTGCACCCGACCATTTTAGGATTGTTCGACGTTTCATTTTTTTCCTTTAAAGCCGAAACTGGCTTTTTAGATGAATTGGCAAATATTATCGTTTAACAATAATTATGTCAATCGCTATGGTCTAAATATCAACAATATCTGGGGCTTTAATGGCTTTGGAATAAAAGCCTGATGGGTCAAAACAACAAACCCGAAGTTTGCCTTGCTCGAGCATGTTTATGGCATCATTTATTCGCTTGATGCGGGTCTTTTCTTGGCGCGCACTTTCAATCCAATGAACCCAATCAATTCGTGCAATCGTGCTGGTTTTATTCCAACCTATATCTGCCAAATGGTTTTCATTTAGTGCGCGTTGAAAATCATTTGGAATTTTCGGCTCGAGCTCCTTTTCAAGTGGACAAATTCCGACATTGGTATGAATTCGGCTATTCGAATTTTCCCATAATTTGTTTTTATCTTCAAGCTTAATCCAATGGCTAAGACTTCCATCGGGCTCTAGAATAGTATCGAACGAATAATTATCAATTCTAACACGTGCACTCGTGCGACCGCGTCTTGGAAAGGCTTCGCTTATAGCTTTTGGAAGCAATATGAAATAAAACTGCTCGCCGTTTGAATGCGCTTTTGCAATTGTTGCGTCGAAATTCAAAAATTCCACATAAAACCTTCTTGATTGGACATTATATTGATTTGCACGCTGCCAATAGCCAATCTCTATCGGCACCTTGAAGGTATGGTCCGATGGTCTTTGCGACTTTGGTATGATAATTATTTAGCCATTCGATTTCCGGCGCCGTCAATAAACCCTTAACTACAAGGCTGGTATCAATTGGCGCTAGTGTCAAAGTCTCAAAACTATGCATTGGCCTTTCGCCCCCATCTGGAATCATCGGCTCGGTAACATATTGCAAGTTTTCGATGCGAATTCCATATTCGCCATCTTTATAATAACCAGGCTCATTAGAGACAATCATGCCGGTTTGCAAAGCTACATTATTTTGAACTTTGGCAATGCGATGCGGGCCTTCGTGGACGCCCAAATAAGAGCCAACACCATGTCCTGTGCCATGATCATAATCAAGCCCCGCTTCCCATAAATGCATCCTTGCGAGTGTATCGAGCATTGGCCCAGGAGTGCCAATCGGGAATTTTATTCGTGAAAGCGCAATATGGCCTTTTAAAACAAGCGTAAACCTGTCTTTCATTTCTTGAGTGGTTTCGCCCACGCCTATGGTGCGCGTTATATCGGTGGTGCCATCTTTA
>CAYTWK010000305.1:0-2487 GCA_964442095.1 uncultured Caulobacteraceae bacterium
TTATACAGTTTTTCAAAAAAAACCAAGCATAACCAACCCATTTTGATTGCGATTGAGGGCAATGTGTGGCGATTATGCCGAAAGGCCATGCTGCATGACGAAAAATGCGCGTGCTGGCTTTAATATTTTGACGGCTTAGGCTAAAGCCAAGTCTTCAATTTAATGGGGTTATTATGGCGCAGCAGTATATTTTTCAAATGCAAGAACTTACGAAATCTTATCCAGGCGGTAAGAAGGTTTTTGAGAACATTTGGCTTTCATTTTATCCAGACGCGAAAATTGGCGTTGTCGGTGTTAACGGCTCGGGTAAATCGACCCTCCTTAAAATTATGGCCGGCATAGATAAAGAATTTAACGGCACCGCAAGCCCTGCCAAAGACGTAAAAATGGGCTATCTTCCCCAAGAGCCGGAACTCGATAATACAAAATCAGTTTGGGAAAACGTAATCGCCGAATGCCCCGAAAAAATCATTTTCGATAATTATAATGCCGCCGCAATGAAAATGGCCGAAGATTATTCCGATGAATTAATGGAAGAAATGACGGCCCTGCAAGAGCAAGTCGATGCGCATGACGCCTGGGACATTGATAGCAAAATTACCATGGCCATGGAGGCACTTCGTTGCCCCGAAAATGATGCCGACATCACCAAATTATCAGGCGGTGAAAAGCGCCGCGTGGCCCTATGCCGCCTCCTCTTGTCAAAACCCGATATGATTTTACTTGATGAGCCAACAAACCATTTGGACGCCGAATCTGTCGCATGGCTACAGCACCATCTTGAAGAGTTTCCGGGCTGCGTAATTTTGGTAACACACGATAGATATTTCCTTGATCAAGTTACCAAATGGACTTTGGAATTAGACCGCGGCAAAGGCATACCATACGAAGGTAATTATTCATCATGGCTAGAACAAAAAGCCAAAAGAATGACACAAGAAGAGCGCGAATCGACAAGTCGCAAACGCGCCATTGACCGCGAATTGGAATGGGTTCGCCAATCACCAAAAGCGCGCCAAGCAAAATCCAAGGCCCGTCTTGCGGCCTATGAGGAATTGGTCAATCAGGCCGAGCGTGAAAAACAAACTTTTGCGCAAATCCAAATTCCGCCCGGCCCACGCCTTGGCAATAAGGTTATTGAATTTGACAATGTCAAAAAAGGCTTTGGCGATAAATTATTGGTCGATGGGCTTTCGTTCAAACTACCGCCCGCCGGCATTGTTGGGGTTATTGGCCCGAATGGCGCGGGTAAATCGACAATGTTTGGAATGATTACGGGCGCACAAAAACCCGATGAAGGTAGCATTACTTTGGGGGATAGCGTCAAACTTGGCTATGTCGATCAAAGCCGTGATAGCCTTGATGATAATAAAAATATTTGGGAAGAAATCTCTGGCGGCCTTGACATTATCGAGGTTGGTGGGCGCGAAATTAATAGCCGCGCTTATGTTTCGTCCTTTAATTTTAAAGGCGGCGATCAGCAGAAAAAGGTCGGATTGCTTTCGGGCGGGGAGCGTAACCGCGTGCATTTGGCCAAAACCCTTCGCATGGGCGCGAATGTGCTCTTACTCGATGAGCCGACAAATGATTTAGACGTTGAAACATTGCAGGCTTTGGAGGCTGCCCTCGATGATTATCCAGGCTGCGCAGTAGTAATTTCGCACGATAGATGGTTCCTCGATAGGGTCGCGACGCATATCCTCGCGTTCGAAGGCAATTCCCATGTAGAATGGTTCGAAGGCAATTTTGAAGCCTATGAGGAAGACAAAAAGCGCAGATTGGGCGTGACGGAATTGATACCGCAAAAGCTTAAGTTTCAGAAGTTTGCGCGGTAGAAAATTCACTTCGCCGCGCTTCGCTTAGCGAAGTGGGAAAGTTAGCGTCTTAGAACGATTTCGCTTGACAAATTATATCATTTTTGATATTATTTACTGGTGTGGAAAGTTATCAACTTTAATGAAGCGGTTGAAAAGGAAATTTTGGCTTTGCCAGAAGATATGCAGGCGCGCCTTTCACGCTTTATTAGAATAATTATTGATCATGGCTTTAGTAATTTACCAAAAGATTCAGTAAAGCACCTTGAGGGTAAATTGTGGGAGCTGCGGATTACAGGGCGCGATGGAATATCGCGAGCCATTTACTTAACTGCGTCAGAAAAACGCGCAATTATTCTTCGGGTCTTTATTAAAAAGACGCAAAAAACGCCAAAAAGCGAATTAGAAATCGCACGACAAAGAGCAAAGGAACTTCTAAATTGAGAGACTATATGGAACTCCATAAGGAGATGATGAAAAATCCGGCCTATCGTATTGAATATGACGCGCTCGAAGAAGAGTTTGCCATCATGAACGCCGTTATTTCTGCCCGCGTTGGCGCCAACCTAACCCAAGAAGAGTTGGCAGTTCGCATGAATACTTCCCAAGCCGCAATAGCGCGCCTCGAAAGCGGCAAACAAATGCCAAGCACAAGAACATTAGAAAAACTCGC
>CAYTWK010000306.1:0-2475 GCA_964442095.1 uncultured Caulobacteraceae bacterium
ATAAGCTCTGAAGCATTATTCTTTTCAATTTGGGCAATCACTTCTTTTAGGTGTGCCTCTAAGTATGGGCCAGAATTTACGCTTAAAGTGCTATCATCAACTGGCGCGCCATCGGAAATCACCATCAAAATGCGCCTTTGCTCTGGGCGCGCTAGTATTCGGCTATAGGCCCAGGCCAATGCCTCGCCATCAATATTCTCTTTTAGTAGCCCCTCACGCATCATAAGGCCAAGATTGCGCTTTGATCGCCGCCAAGGCGCATCGGCGGCTTTATAGATTATATGGCGCAAATCATTTAGCCGCCCAGGATTAGCTGGCTTATTATTATTAATCCATTTTTCGCGCGATTGGCCACCTTTCCACGCCTTGGTGGTAAAGCCTAAAATCTCGGTTTTAACGCCGCAACGCTCAAGGGTGCGCGCCAATATATCGCCGCATGTGGCCGCAATCATAATAGGCCGCCCGCGCATAGAACCAGAATTATCAATCAAAATAGTGACGATTGTATCGCGAAATTCAATATCGCTTTCTTGTTTAAAGGATAATGGCGCAATTGGATCTGTGACAACGCGCGAAAGTTTTGCGGCATCAAGCATCCCCTCCTCGAGGTCAAACATCCAAGAGCGGTTTTGTTGAGCCAATAATTTTCGTTGAAGCCGGTTTGCCAAACGCCCAATCGCACCTTGGAGGCGCAATAATTGCTGATCAAGATACATCCGGAGGCGATCTAACTCTTCAGCGTCACATAATTCCGTTGCACCAATTATTTCGTCAAACTCGTGAGTATAGGCCTTATAGGTTTTTGAATTACCGCCCATGTAATTTGGTGTTTGCGCAAAAGGAGCTGTAGTTTCATTCTCATTGTCTTCGAAATCTTCGCCTTCAGCATCGGATTCTTCACCTTCACTCTGTTCGGCCTCAGTTTCAGTTTGTTCTTTTTCTTCCGATTGTTCGGGACTGGTTTCTTCTTGTTCCTCTTCGCCAGATTGATTATCAACACCTTCGGGCGGGGCTTCTTCTTGTGAGTTGGGCGGCTCTTGGTCCTTTTCCTCACCAAGCTCGTCGCCCAAATCAAGATCGCGTATAATATCGCGCGTAATTTGCGCAAAGTCTTTTTGATTGTCCAATTGGTTCATCAAAAGCGCAATATCTTTGCCGGCTTTGGCAATTATTTCAGCGCGCCAAAAATCCGCGACATGCCGAATTTCAGGCGGTGTATCCAATCCGGTTAGTTTTTCGCGCAAAACCAACCCAAGCCCCTCTAACATTGGCGTGGTATCTTTAGATTGCATACGCGAATAGCCACGGCTTTTTGCATATTGAAGCAAATTTGATTCAAGATTTTTGGCGACCCCATCCATAGCGCGCCCACCAATAGCGGCAATTCTTGCTTCCTCGGCTATATGATGAATGGCTTGCGCATTTGGACCCTGGGGCGAATGGCGATTATGCAGCCCCTCATCATGATGCGCAATTTTAAGCGCGAAATAATCCGATTGCCCTCGAATGCGGGCGACTTCTTCTTTATCTAGAACACGCGCGGGCTGTGAGAGGTTAACGCTGTGACCAGTTGCCGACGGCTCGGCAGTGCTAAAATTCACCTCGACCTCTTCTTCACGCGCAATCGCACGGACGCCGTGGCTAATGGCGCGTTTGAATATATCCGATTGCGTTTCCTTTTGTGACAAATCTCATTCCCAAGCCATACTAGAATGGACAACGAAAAATTTATGATACAGAAATCAAATGCGCGGCTTCGGGCAAATCTTCGCCAAAGCAGCGTTGATAAAATTCGGCAATTGTTGGACGCTCTAGCTCATCGCATTTATTGAGGAAAGTAAGGCGGAACGCCAAACCAACATCTTCAAAGATTTCGGCATTTTGCGCCCAAGTGATAACAGTCCTTGGCGACATAACCGTCGAAATATCGCCATTCATAAAGCCATTACGCGTCATATCGGCAACCCTAACCATCTTAGAAAGAAGGGCGATTTTTTCGGCGTCAGATGTTTCCATTTTGGCAGCGACAATTTCGGTTTCGCTATCATGGTCTAGGTAGTTCAAATTAGTAACAATCGACCATCTATCCATTTGCCCTTGGTTTATTTGCTGCGTGCCATGATAGAGGCCAGAAGTATCACCAAGACCAATTGTATTTGTCGTCGCAAATAATCTGAAAAAATTATTTGGCTTTATTACGCGGTTTTGATCGAGCAAAGTCAAATTGCCCGACGCCTCTAGGACGCGTTGAATAACGAACATAACATCAGGGCGGCCGGCATCATATTCATCAAAAGTCAGCGCGACAGAGCGCTGCAAAGCCCACGGCAATATGCCCTCGCGAAACTCGGTAACTTGTTTGCCATCTTTTAGGACAATTGCGTCTTTACCAACCAAATCAATACGCGAGACATGCCCATCAAGATTTACACGTATCATCGGCCAATTCAGCCGCGCGGCGACTTGCTCTATGTG
>CAYTWK010000307.1:0-2416 GCA_964442095.1 uncultured Caulobacteraceae bacterium
AAAAATTTAAATTATCCAATAAAACAGGGTTTATTTCAAAAATAAACCCAAAAATATTCAAATGGAAAGTTGGCAAAAGGGCGGCCGACTTAGAAACTTTCAAAAAGCAGGATAATGATGACACTACGCAGCCCAAGATAATTGATATTGCTGGAACACGGAACCATGCGGGGTTTTTTGCCCAAGATGTAAAGGCCGCACTTGACGCAGCTAAGCTTGACCTAGCGGTTTGGGGCTTTGAGGACAAGAATAACCCAAATTCAAAACAATGGCTGCGGCCAGATCAAATGCTTCCGATTCTTTGGGCCGCTGTAAAAGAGCAACAAGCGAGGATCGATTCTTTAGAAGCGAAAATCTTGGAACTCTAAGTGTCAAATATATGTGATTCCGGTTGCATTAAGCCCAACATACATTTATTGAAGGCCGAATTTTGAAAACAATATTTAGGAATTATTATGAAAATTGCGGTCGCAGGAATTGGCTACGTTGGGCTATCCAATGCCGTTTTATTAAGCCAAAAAAACGAGGTAGTAGCGTTTGATATAATTCAAAAGAAAGTAGATGATTTAAACAATAAAATCTCCCCAATTATTGACGACGAAATTGAAGATTTTTTGAAAAATAAGGCGCTTAATTTGCGCGCTACCACTGACCCCACCGAAGCCTATAGTGGCGCCGAATTTGTAATAATATCAACACCAACAAATTACGACCCTGAAACCAATTTTTTTGATACTAGTTCTATTGAAGCAGTAATAAATGATGTTATGGCAATCAACCGCGATGCCATTATGGTTATCAAATCGACTATACCGGTCGGCTATACCAAGAAAATTATTGCCCAGTCTGGCTCAAATAATATTATTTTTTCGCCAGAATTCCTCCGAGAAGGCCGCGCTTTGTGGGATAATCTATATCCTTCGAGGATTGTGGTTGGTGAAAAATCAGAAAGGGCGGCGGCTTTCGCAAATTTGTTAAAAGATGGCGCAATAAAAAAAGACATTGCAACTCTTTTTACGGATAGCACCGAAGCCGAAGCAATTAAATTATTTGCTAATACTTATCTTGCGATGCGGGTTGCCTTTTTTAACGAGCTTGATTCCTACGCCGAAGTTCATGGTTTGGATACAAAGCAGATTATTGATGGGATTGGCCTCGATCCGCGTATTGGCAGCCATTATAATAACCCTTCTTTTGGCTATGGCGGCTATTGCCTACCAAAAGATACGAAGCAATTACTCGCCAATTACCGCGATGTTCCACAAAGCCTAATTCAAGCCATTATAAGTGCAAATACTACGCGTAAAGAATTCGTTGCTGATAGCATAATAAAACGCAACCCGAAAACGGTCGGCGTTTATCGCTTAGCTATGAAAGCCAATTCTGATAATTTTAGAGCGTCTTCAATCCAAGGCGTCATGAAGCGGATCAAAGCTAAGGGCATTAATGTGATTATTTATGAACCCACCCTTGGCGAGGAAACTTTCTTCAATTCCCAAGTGGTGAACGATTTGGCGAGCTTTAAAAATATGTCAGATGTAATTATCGCCAATAGAGTTGGAACAGAACTTGAGGACGTCAAAGATAAGGTCTATTCGAGAGACCTATTTGGACAGGACTAATAATTCAGCAGCCAGATGATGAGTTGTTTGGTGCTAAAACGATTGGAAAAATTATGAAAATTCTAATTACTGGCGGTGCAGGTTTCATTGGATTCCACACAGCGCAAGCTCTAATCACAAAGGGCCACACAATAATCGCAATCGATAATATAAATGATTATTATGATCAAAGCTTAAAGCACAAGCGCTTAGAAATTCTCAAAGAACTAAATGGATTTGAATTTCACAAACTCGATATCAATGAAATCGAAGCTATAAAGGCAATTGAAGGTATTGAATCCGTAGATTCCATTATCCATTTAGCGGCGCAAGCTGGTGTAAGGTATTCGATTGAAAACCCGTTTGCCTATGCCCATTCCAATTTAACTGGCCATTTGTGCATTTTAGAGCTCGTGCGCAGTTTGCCGCAAAAGCCGCTTTTGGTTTATGCGTCATCTTCTTCTGTTTATGGCAATTCTTCGACTGCGCCGTTTAGCGAGCTCGAAACCGTTAATAAGCCTGTTTCGCTCTATGCCGCCACTAAACTAGCCGATGAGTTAATGTCATATACTTATGCCTCGCTATACGGAATAAGGCAGATTGGTCTGCGCTTTTTCACTGTTTACGGGCCTTGGGGTCGTCCAGATATGGCCTATTGGGGTTTCAGTGATTCAATTTTAAATAATCGGTCAATCAAAGTCTTTAATCACGGAAAGTTACGCCGCGATTTCACTTATATCGACGATATAGTTGAAGGCATTGTTAGAATTGCAACCAATGAGCCAAAATTTGAAAATGATAGCGCACCCCACAAA
>CAYTWK010000308.1:0-2413 GCA_964442095.1 uncultured Caulobacteraceae bacterium
GGAAAATTTGTAAGAAAAAAGCTCGAAGCGGTTCTTCGCTTTTTCTTGCTTTTCCCCAACGCTCCCCCCTTCAGGTGGAGCAGCGATTTTGACAGCTTTACAAGCAAAATGGCGCGCAAAAAATGCAATTGTATAGGCTGTCAAAATGCGGTGGGGGGGGGGGGTAGAAGCCAAAACCTAGCCTAGAGGCCAAAAAGCTTTTATCACAAAGAAGTTGAGGTAATTTGCCACCCTCGGCCTTCGGCCTCACTCAGCAAATTGGCTAATGCGGCCCAAATAAAGCAAAAGGCTTCGTTTTTGTTTCTCTTTGACATATCTTTGACATATCTTTGTTTGGTTTGGCCTTTTTGGATTAAAAAAGCCCCCCAATTTCTTGGAGGGCTTGAATAAAAGATTTGAAATGGACTATGCCAATACTTTTAGTGCATCGACCAAATCGATTTTTTCCCACGAGAAGCCGCCGTCCGCATCTGGTGTGCGGCCAAAGTGGCCATAGGCCGCGGTGCGGGCATAAATTGGTTTATTCAAATCTAGATGAGTGCGGATGCCGCGTGGTGTAAGGCGCATAACTTCACCCAATAGCTTTTCAAGCGCGTCCAAATCACAGCGCTCCGTGCCATCGCAATTTGCATAAATTGACAAAGGCTCGGCAACGCCAATTGCGTATGAAAGCTGAATGGTGCAGCGATCCGCAAGGCCAGCAGCAACAACGTTTTTCGCCAAATAGCGTGCAGCATAAGCGGCAGAGCGGTCAACTTTAGTTGGGTCTTTACCAGAGAAAGCACCGCCACCATGTGGAGCAGCACCGCCATAAGTATCAACGATAATTTTACGGCCAGTAAGACCAGAATCGCCATCAGGGCCACCAATTACAAATTTGCCAGTTGGGTTAATATGCCATGCGCAATTTTTCGAAATTGGCAATTCATCGCCCAAAACGCCGAGGATATAAGGTTTTACCAATGCGGCAATATCTTCAGAGGTCATATTCTCTTCAAGATGTTGAGTAGAAAGAACGATTGAAGTGGCTTCGGCTGGTTTCCCGTCAACATAATGAACAGTTACTTGTGATTTAGCATCTGGGCCAAGCCAAGCTTCTTTGCCGCTATGGCGAACTTCAGCGAGCTTTTGCAATATTTTATGTGAATACATCAATGGCGCAGGCATCAATTCTTTGGTTTCATTGGTTGCATAGCCAAACATGATACCTTGGTCGCCGGCACCTTCTTCTTTGTTTCCTGCTTCGTCAACGCCTTGGGCGATATGTGCAGATTGGCCGTGCAAAAGAACATCGATTTGCGCTGTAGCATGGTGGAAACCATCTTGCTCATAGCCAATATCTTTGATTGCTGCACGAGTGGTTGCAATAATTTCATCGGTTGAAATGTCTGCTTCGCAGCGAGTTTCGCCCGCAATAACAACGCGATTTGTGGTCGCCAAAGTTTCGCAGGCAGCTCTAGTTATCCAAGGGTCAAGACCTTGCTCTATAGTGCGGCCAAAGAAAAGATCGACAATTTCGTCAGAAATTCTGTCGCATACTTTATCTGGGTGACCTTCTGAAACGCTTTCTGAGGTGAAAATATATGATTTACGAGCCAAAGGATATACTCCGAAAAACAAAAATTGGGACTTTTAGTTCCTGTTTGATAAAAATCACTTAAATACATGTTTATATGTTTAAATCAATCTCTTATTCCATAGAAGAAAGAAAAACTTCATCAACCACTAATCGTTCCGAGCCGATAATCAACAAAGTCTTCAAATTCTGCGCGGTCATAAATCATAAAGGCGCGCCTATCTATAACGACATCGCTTGGACGCAAATTGCGCGACATTGTAAGGCCTGACATAGAACGGCAGCGTGAAAGTGCAACATAAGTATGGCCATGGGCAAACGCGCCGCGTCCGAAATCGACATGCACTCTATCGAAAGTAAGACCTTGGGCTTTATGGATTGTCAAAGCCCAAGCTGGGCGAAGCGGCAATTGCTTAAAGCTGCCGATGGTTTTGCGCTGCGGTTCATTATCGGCGTCGATTTCATAGGCGAACCTATCCCATGTAGCGGCCTCCACCTCATGAGTATAGCGCCCAATCTTTACTTTGACGCTATCTTCAAGAGTTTCGACGATTGTCCCCAAAGTGCCATTGACCCATCGCCTATCTGGATCATTACGCAAAAGCATTACTTTGGCGCCTACCTTTAATTCGAGATGGCTATCGGTTGGGAAAAGCTTTTCGTCAAAAGTCCCTTCAGTTTGGCTTACATAAATTGCCGATTTCGCGTTGAGGGCTGACATTTCCTTGTCATTTATTCTTCGCGCCGCTTCGTTTGTGGTTGTAAGAATTATTGACCCTTCAACTGCTTCGGGCGGCTCTGGGCTTACTCTTGTGTTTAAAAGTGCAGCATCTTCAT
>CAYTWK010000309.1:0-1224 GCA_964442095.1 uncultured Caulobacteraceae bacterium
CCAACAATTGGATTGGCAGCACGGCTGTATATTCGGCAAGTTTCTGTCATTTTTTACTTGTAACTCTTTCGTTTTCTTACCACAATTGAAAATCAAAAAATTTACAGAGGAAACATCATGCCCGATATAAAATCCAAAGAAATCCGCCTTGCATCGCGTCCTTCTGGCCTACCAGAGGCCGCCAATTTTGAACTTGCCGAAACTATTGCTGCTGAACCCGCCGAGGGTTTTGTTCAAGTGCAAAACCTATTCATGAGCGTGGATCCTTATATGCGTGGGCGTATGCGCGATGTCAAAAGCTATATTCCGCCTTTTGCGTTGGGTGAGGCTTTGCAGGGCCATGCGGTTGGTAAAGTTGTTGCCAGTAATGATAAAGGCTTTAAAGAGGGCGATATTGTGCTTCATATGTTTGGCTGGCGCGAAGCTTTGACTGCGCCTGCCGCCGCTTTCACAAAAATCGACACGCATGGTCTTTCACCGAGTGTATTTCTCGGGCCTTTGGGTATGCCGGGCATGACCGCATATTGCGGCTTTATGGATATTGGCAAGCCCAAAGAAGGCGACGTGGTATTCGTCTCGGGCGCTGCTGGTGCGGTTGGCTCTATGGTTTGCCAAATTGCCAAAATAAAGGGCTGTAAAGTCATTGCCTCCGTTGGTTCGGACGCTAAAGCCGAATGGCTAAAATCGCTTGGGGTGGATGAAGTGATTAATTATAAAACCACAACTAATCTTGTGGCGGATCTACAAAAGGCCGCGCCAAAAGGCATTGATATTTATTTTGATAATGTCGGCGGCGCACACCTAGAGGCGGCTTTAGAGGTTGCCAAGCAATATGCGCGCTTTGCTGAATGCGGAATGATAGAGGCCTATAATGGCGAAGGCCAACAAGAGGGTATCCGCAATTTAATGTATGTAATCGGCAAGAGCATAACATTAAAAGGCTTTATTGTGTCCGATTATATGTCAATGCAAAATCAATTTATTGCCGACGTTAGCTCTTGGATAATGGCCGGCAAGATTAAATGGGAAGAAACCATTTTTGAAGGTATTGAAAACGCACCCGATGCCTTTATTGGTCTATTTCGGGGGGCGAATACCGGAAAGATGTTGGTTAAGTTATAAAAGTAGATGTGATAAAATGCGCAGGACAATTGCCTTAATTTCAGCGATTTCGCTTTTGTCATTGCCAATTATAGCCAATGCGCAAGAGTTTTATTTCGGCGC
>CAYTWK010000309.1:1324-2413 GCA_964442095.1 uncultured Caulobacteraceae bacterium
TTTCGCTTTTGTCATTGCCAATTATAGCCAATGCGCAAGAGTTTTATTTCGGCGCTGATCTTTCCTATGTCAATGAAATGGAAGATTGCGGCGCCAAATATTCCTATAGAGGCGAAACCGACGCGTTCAAAATATTTGCAAAATCGGGCCATAATTTGGTTCGGGTTAGGTTATGGGTAAATCCAAGCTGGACCAATTATTCAAACTATCAAGATGTCGTCAAAACCCTCTCGCGGGCCAAGGCCGCTGGAATGCAAACCCTTTTGGATTTTCATTATTCCGATGATTGGGCCGATGGCGATAAGCAATTAGTGCCAAAGGCATGGGAGGCTTTGGACGAAGACGGCCAAGTAAAAGCGCTTTATGATTATACATTTGTGACCCTAAGAAACCTTGATGCGCTTGGTTTAATGCCGCATATGGTGCAAGTGGGAAATGAAACCAATGGCGAGATTTTATCGAGCCTTGATAAGGCGAAAAATCCCATAAATTGGGCGCGCAATGCTAGGCTTTTAAATGCAGGCATAAAGGGCGTGCGGACAGCGGGCGAACAAAGCGCGATAAAACCCAAAATAATGCTTCATATTGCCCAGCCTGAAAATGTCGAACCTTGGTTTGAAAATGCGCACAAAAATGGTGTTTTGGACTATGATATAATTGGCATTTCCTATTATAAAAAATGGAGCAAATTTAGCCCCGAACAATTTGGGCAAACCGTTAAAAATTCAAAGCAAAAATTTGGCAAAGACGTAGTTTTGGTTGAAACTGCATATCCATTCACCGAGGCGAGCATGGATGACAATGTAAACCTAATGGGCGCAGATTCGAGCTTTCCAAAATGGGGCGTTAGTGTGCGTGGCCAATTAAACTATCTTAAAGATATGGCGCAACTAACCATCGATAATGGCGGAATTGGATTAGTTTATTGGGAGCCGGCATGGGTTTCAACCAAATGCAAAACCAGATGGGGCACGGGGTCCAATTGGGAAAATGCCACTTTTTTTGACTTTAATGGCCGCGCGACAAGGGCAATTGAATGGCCCAAAGCACGATATCGTTTTCAAAAACACTAGTTTGCTTTCTAGCTTG
>CAYTWK010000310.1:0-2390 GCA_964442095.1 uncultured Caulobacteraceae bacterium
ATGCCAATTCCGCAATTAAATGTTTTGAGCATTTCTTCAAAACTAACACCGCCAATTTCCCGCAACCATTTGAAAACAGGCGGTAATTCCCATGCGTCATAATCGTATTTTGGCGTAAGGCTTTCTGGTAACATACGCGGTGTATTTTCAGTAAGTCCTCCACCAGTGATATGTGCTAGGCTCTTTATTGCGCCACTTTTTATTAGCGGCATAACCGCCTTTACATAAAGTTTGGTCGGTTCCAATAGGGCATCCGCAAGGCTAATTTCGCTATTCCAAGGGCAGGGCGCATCCCAACTAAGACCCGAAAGTGCCACAATTTTGCGAATAAGGCTATAGCCGTTCGAATGTGGGCCGCTAGATGTAATACCAATCAATAAATCCCCAGCGCGCATATCTTGATGTCGCGGCAAGAGTGCGTCGCGTTCTGCTGCTGCTACGCAAAAGCCAGCCAAATCATATTTGCCGTTTTCATACATCCCCGGCATCTCGGCAGTTTCGCCGCCAATAAGGGCGCAATCAGAAAGTTTGCAGCCATCGGCAATGCCTTTGACAACTGCGGTTGCGACATCTAGTTCAAGTTTCGAACACGCGAAATAATCAAGGAAAAACAAAGGCTGCGCGCCTTGGGCTAAGACATCATTGACGCACATTGCCACCAAATCTTGGCCAATTGTGTCGTGTTTTCCAGTTTCAATTGCGATTTCGAGTTTGGTGCCAACGCCATCTGTGCCTGAAACAAGGATAGGGTCTTTAAAGCCCGCGGCCTTTAGGTCAAATAATCCACCAAAACCGCCCAAAGAGCCCATAACGCCAGCGCGATTAGTGGCCTTCGCAAGCGGGGAAATGCGCCGCACTAATTCATTGCCTGCGTCAATATCAACACCAGCGTCCTTATAGCTTAAGCCATTATCCTGCGACATACAAAATTACCCAGACTGCAAAAATTCTAATGGGTGCGGTATTTTGATTATTGCTTTAAGGCAAGTATTAGTTTCATTAGAAGTGTAAAAAGCGCTCTAAAACCTTCACGAAGAGCGAAATATTCGGTCATTCATGGTAAAAAATAGTAAAAATAAGCAATTATCGTTGGACTTGGGCTATGGCACCCAAAAGTCGCTAGATGCTATTGCCTACAGTTTTAATCAAGAATGTGACGCGCGTATTAATAATATTGGCGAGTGGCCGGGAAATATCATCTGTATTTTGGGTGAAGAAAACTCCGGCGCAAAGTCAATTTTTGATAATTGGTGCAACCAAAATAATGCGCAATTGTGCAATCAAATTTCAGACATTCAAAATAATGACTTCATTGCTTTTGAAGTCGGAGAGCAAATTGACGAAACTTTGCTATTCAATTTTTTCCAAAGCGCAGAAAACAATAATACCAAAGCTTTAATATGGGCCAAGACAAGCCCCAAAGATTGGCAAATTTCGATACCAGATTTATTATCGCGGACAAATTCACTGCCAATATTAATGCCGCAACAAATAAATGAAAATTATTTCTTGCAAATTTTGGTGGCAATATTTGAGCAATTTGGCATTAAAACATGCGAAAATGACATCAAAGGGATTTTTTCCCGAGAAATTTGCAGTTTTGCCCTTTTATCGAAAATATTTAGTCACATTTCTATGTTATCGAAGCAAAATGATTTGCCGAAATTTTCGGCCATAAAATTAATTTTGCGCGAAATCGCAACTAATGAAATGAACAAAGATCTATTTGATGACGCTAGTAGAAATTAAAAATGGTTCAAACAGTCCAAAGGAAGCTAAAAATCGCTATCTAAACCGCGAGTTATCTTGGCTCTTGTTCAATCGTCGGGTATTAGAAGAGGCGAATAATCCCGCCCATCCCTTGATGGAGAGATTGCGCTTTTTGTCCATTTGTGGGTCAAACCTTGACGAATTTTATATGGTGCGGGTTTCGGGTCTTAGGGAACTTGCAAAAAACAAATCAAAAGTTTTATCCCAAGATGGTCTTTCTCCCACAGAACAATTGTTAGAAATCGACAAGGTCGCGACTGAATTAATGGCGCGTCAACAAACTCTTTGGCTTAATTTGCAAAAGGAACTTGCAAGTGAAGGGTTTCAAGTTTTGTCATTAACCGAAGCTTTGGCGAGTGACACAACGAAGCTGCGGGCGCGCTTTTTGGACGAGATTTTTCCAATCATGACGCCATTGGCGGTCGATCCCGCCCATCCATTTCCATTTATTTTAAACCTTGGTTTTGCCGTAGTATTTCAATTATCGCGCATAAGTGACGGCAAATTGATGAAGGCTTTGGTCCCTCTACCGCCTATGGCGCCGCGCTTCGTTGAACTTGATACGAATGGAAAGACCCGAAAATTTGTGCAATTGGAAACCATTATTGAATTGTTTCCCG
>CAYTWK010000311.1:0-2379 GCA_964442095.1 uncultured Caulobacteraceae bacterium
GCAATTGTTTTGGCGCACCCTGAATGTCCGAATGATGTTGTCCAAGCCAGTGATTTCACAGGCTCCACAGGTGCAATGGCCGATTATGTAAAGGAAAAAGCGCCAAAACAAGTTGTCTTGATAACTGAATGTTCAATGTCGGATAATGTTGCAATTGAAAACCCGAATGTCGATTTTGTAAAGCCGTGCAATCTTTGCCCCTATATGAAAAAAATATCACTAAAGGCGATTTATGAATGTTTGCGCGACATGAAAAACGAAGTTTTGATTGATCCAGAAATGATTAAAAAGGCACGTAAAGCGGTTGATGCCATGCTAGCTTTGCCCAAAGCACCAGCCAATATTTATGACGTAAAGCGCAATATTCCCGCCAGTTTTGAATTGATAGATTAATGGCACAAACCATTCCCATTTTGCTTTCCAAGGATTTGGCGCAAACTATTGCTGAATATCGCTCTTTGAGTTTTGTAGTCGATGATAGCTATGCGGCAAATGGCTATTTGATTGCCACGCTCGATGATATCGAAATCCATTTTTCCATCGCCCATGACCTTGACCCTAAAACTAGCCAAAGCATGTGTTATATCCGCACTGATGAAGTGGACGCCATTCATATGTTGTGGAAGCTTGCGCGTATTAGTGGCGATAGTATTCCGCGCCTAGAACCGATTAGTGATAAACCATGGGGAATGCGCGAATTTGCCTTTGTCGATTCTAGCGGCAATTTAATTAGAGTTGGCAAACCACTCAATGAAAATTGAAGACAAATATTTCGGTGATGCGGTCCTTATAGTTGGCGCGGGGCTTGCTGGGCTTTTTCTTGCGCTTCGTCTTTTCCCAAGAAAATGCATTGTGCTTTCACAATCACCCATCGGCACCACTGCCAGCTCGGCATGGGCGCAAGGCGGCATTGCCGCTGCCTTGGGCGATAAAGATAGCGCTGAACTTCACACCAAAGATACAATTGCCGCCGGCGCTGGCCTTGTTGATGAAACTGCCGCCAAAATTATCGCCACCGATGGGCCCCAAAGAATACGCGATTTATTCGCACTAGGTGTGCCGTTTGATAAAACCGCAGATGGCGAGTTCGAACTGGGGTTAGAAGCCGCCCATTCCATGGCACGAGTTGCCAAAGTATCGGGCGATTTAGCGGGCCGCGAAATTATGAAAAGCCTTATATTTCGCGCGCAGGCAGCCGATCATATTGTGATATTGGAAAACCATTGGGCGCTTTCACTTTTGCAAAGCGAAAATGGCGCTATTGGCGGCGTTTTGGCCGGTGTTAAAGGCGGCTATTTAAACCTCCATGCGAGCCATACGGTTTTGGCAACTGGCGGCATTGGCGGGCTATATGCCGCGACCACCAACCCAATAGAGGCGCGCGGTCAGGGCCTTGGCATGGCTGCACGTGCTGGCGCATTAATCCGCGACCCTGAATTTGTGCAATTTCACCCCACCGCGCTCAATATTGGCAAAGACCCTGCACCCCTAGCATCGGAGGCTTTGCGCGGTGATGGCGCGATTTTGCGCAATCAAAATGGCGCAAGCTTTATGGAAAACTATCATAAGCTTGGCAATCTTGCGCCGCGCGATATTGTGGCGCGCGCGGTGTTTGCCGAAAATGCTTCGGGGCGCGGCGCCTATCTTGATGCAGTTAGTGCAATTGGCAATCATTTCCCAGAGGCTTTTCCGACGGTTTTTGCCTCTAGCATGACAGCTGGCATTGACCCCCGAATTCAGATGATGCCTGTTGCCCCTGCCGAACATTATCATATGGGCGGCATACTTACTGATTTATGGGGGCGCACGACCTTAAAGGGTCTATCGGCAATTGGGGAATGCGCCTCAACTGGGGTTCATGGCGCAAATAGATTGGCGTCAAATTCTCTCCTAGAGGCCGTGGTTTTCGCCGCAAGACTTGCGGATGCTTTGCGCGAAGATGCCGCTATTTGCCAAAACGCCAAAGGCGAATTCCCTAACATGCTTTTGGATAGTGATTTACAATCATTGCGCAAATCCATGAGCGCGAATGTTGGGGTAATTCGGAATAAGGTTGGCCTTGAAAAAATTTCTACAGAATTAGCCGAATTAAAGGCAAAATACGCGCACCCAATTCCCAATGAATTGATAACAGCGTCATTGATTGTGAAAGCCGCACTTGCGCGCCACGAAAGCCGCGGCGGCCATTATAGAGACGATTATAAAGAATTATCGGAGCCGCCAAAACATTCGCATTTGGCAATTGGGCATGATGAATATATAGAGCTATTATGAATAGCGAACTTTCACAAATAATCCTTGAGCCAATCGTCCGTATGGCCCTCCAAGAGGATTTAGGCAGAGCTGGCGATATTACTAGCCAAACCCTAATCCCCTCTA
>CAYTWK010000312.1:0-2378 GCA_964442095.1 uncultured Caulobacteraceae bacterium
TGGCCATAGTGCCCTGAATCAAAGCGTAAAAAGTTCCAATCAAATTTTTCAATTGTTACTTGGTTCGCTTTTAGGCGGCCAATTTGTGAGCCAACCGACAATCGATTTGGATCGGCTATGGGCGTTAATAGCGCGATGAAAACAAAAACCTTCACAAAAGCCATTGCGATATTGGCGCGCTCTATGCCGTCCATAAAATTGGTTTTGGAAAAATTCGCGGCCACATAAAATAGCCCAAATAAAACCGATATTATCACGCCAACCAAAGCAAAAACGCGGTCATTAGTAAGGCCATATTGATTAATCCGCAACATCAATGAATATGCGGCCAAAACCGCAAATATTAGAAGCAAAACCGATGCTGCCCGAAGTGCGATTTTTAATGCAAACGGAATTGGCTTTTCAGTTTCGCCGCGCCCATAGGCTGCATTCATTAGCAAAACCAAAAACACACAGCCGCCCAATAAAGACGCAGTGGCGGCCTTGGTTGCCCATAATGGCGCAAGCCCACTAAAGGCCAAGGACACTACAAAAATAATCGCGACAACGACAATTACCAATAAAAGCCATGCCAAGACACTAAGTGCGAGGGCGCGAACATTGGCCAATAATTTTGGCTGGACATCGCCCAAATGCACCGATATTGCCATCGCCGCGCCGGCCACGGGCCAATTGAAATATTCATTATCCAAAAGCTCTTTGAACCAGCTAAAGCCAATCATATCAACGAGTGTCGCGCCAAGTGCCAAAATGCCAAATGTCACGCCAGTGAATACTAGCGCCAAAATTAATTGCGCGCCGCGCTTCCACGCTTCGTCAAAATAGGTTTCATAGTCCGCGGTCAATTTGCGCGCTTTATCACCACTCGAGGCAAGCTCGTGCGCAATGAATAATAACGGGAATATCCATAAATCATTGTCAAAGAGCGAAAAATAGCGTGTATTGGTGCTTTGTAGGTAAGAATGGGCGTTTATCAGGCCAACTAAAACCATTGCCGCAATTACCCATATCAATAGGCTTAAGCGGCGCATCGTTCCCGCGCCGGCCCAAATTACAAATGCGCCGAAAAACAGGCTGGCTGTCGCAATTATCTTCCATAAAGGTGCGCGAATAGCTTCTACGCCTTCTTTATACTCGGGCCTTTCGGTTAAATATGCCAGTCCAAGTCCAAAAAGAATACCGACCAAAAGCCTTAAAGCGAAAGCGTATTTTGATTCTAAAACCGTATTTTGCATTTTATGACCCCTTTGGCGCGATTTTTTCGCTAAATCATGGCCTTATTATGTCAAAAGTTCAAGCATGCTTTCTTCATTGGGTGAACGCGCAAAAACTATCCTAGCCCAGCCCCATTTTTCGTCTGCAATTGGTGAATTAGCGGCTTGCGAAATCCCAATTGCGCACCATTCTTCAAGTTTCGCATCCAAAGCCGCCGCCGCAAACCTTTGGGCACCTTTGGGGGAATGAAATAAAACATAGCCAGAATTTTGCGCCAAGACTTCAGGCAATTTCTCTTTAAATTCGGGGCAATCAATGGTTTCATAGACAATCTGTGCGCGGGTTTCAAAACCGCAAGCCGCAAGAAAGCCCGCGACATCGCCGGCGACCTCGGTGCCGCGCAAATGCAAAAGCGCGCCATTCTCTTTTTTTAGTCTATCGGCAACCAAAACCGCCAAAGCACTGGCATCGCCGCCCGCAGAAATTACATCTTCAAAGCCGATTTCGCGCGCTGCATTTGCGGTTGCATCACCGACTGCATAAACCGGAATTGCGAAAGCTTCGGGGCAAAATTTAGTTAGGCGCGGCGCATTTGAACTTGTCATTAAAATCGCCTGCACATTTCTATGATCAAATTTGGCATTGGTGGGCACGGCGCGCGCGGCAGGTAAGATAATAGGTGTATAACCCAATGCAGCAATTTTGGACGCAGTATTTGACGCACCCGGTTCGGTGCGGATTATCAAAACTGATTGGCCGATTGATTTCATTTGCCCATGCACGCCTTTATTTTCTCACCAAGTTTTTTTCCAAGTGCCGCTGCCGTTTCAATTGTTGCGTTTTGCAAATTTTCTTTTTCGCGCCAAATTTTTGATCCATCGTCCGATAAAAGCTCCCCATGAAACTCTAGCGCGCCATCTTTATAGATCGCGAGCGCGGCAATCGGTGTCCTGCAAGAGCCATCAAGGGCGCGTAAAAAGGCGCGCTCGGCTGCGACTTCGATTGTGGTTGCGGTATCCGTAATTTTTGCAAAAGCGGCGCAAATATGGGCATCAATAGAGCGTGCAGTTATTGCTAGTGCGCCTTGGCCAATTGCGGGCGGCATTTCGCTTGGGTCAATTAATGTATGGGGCGCGCCATCTAGACCGAGCCATTAATTGACC
>CAYTWK010000313.1:0-2343 GCA_964442095.1 uncultured Caulobacteraceae bacterium
TAGCAGGTGGCGCACCTGATGCCGGCGCCGCGCTACTAGCGAGTTCGCAGCAATTCGCAATTTTAAGCTTTTTCTCATTTACACGAGTTCAAGAAAGTAGCGCTGATCAAGCTGCTTTCTCTTACCTTGAGAAGACCGGTCAGTCCTCGGCGGGGCTTGCAAGCTTTTTCGAAAAGTTTCGGTATATGGAAATCATGGCAGAAGCGCGGCGCCAACCATATTTCCGTTCTCACCCTCTTAGTTCAGATAGAATTTCTGCACTACAAACGAGAATTGCACGCTCAAAATATACTAATGTGCCCGATAGCGACAGCGATAAATATAAACTAGCTATGGTGCAGGCAAAAATACACGGCTTTATGAATACGTCAGAGCAAACCTTTTTCAAATATCCGCGTTCCGACAATTCTTTGCCAGCCAAATATGCCCGCGCAATTGCATTCTACCGCGCACCAGATCTAGAAACTTCGACAAATTTGACCGCAGAGCTTATCGCCCAAGAACCACAAAACCCCTATTTTCAAGAACTAATGGGGCAGATCTATTTCGAAAATGGCAAATTTGATAAAGCTGCGCCATTCTATAAGAGATCAGTTGAATTGGCACCAGCAGAGCCTTTACTACGGATTGGTTATGCGCGAACCTTGATAAATATTGGCGGCAGTGAAAACTATGAGATTGCTTTAGTCCAGTTAAATGCGGCATTGGCCCGCGAAGAGGATAATGCTTTCGCTTGGAATCAAATTGCCATTATTGCTGATAAACAAGGCAAGACAGGCATTGCGCGCCTAGCAACTGCTGAGGAAGCATATGCTTTAGGTGATTATTTGCGCGCAAACCGCTTTGCCCAAGTTGCGAAACGAAATTTATCGCGCTCAACACCATCGTGGCTTCGTGCTAGTGATATTCAGACCATAACGGACCCATTAACGGCACGACAAGCGCGCCAAGAGCGCAATAATCGGCCTTAATTGGCTCTTATGTTAACTATTGTCTCACCAAACTAGACTATTGATTCGAGATTGTTTTGTTTCGAGGGTAAAATGCGTAAATTAATTGTTGCATCAATGATTGTCTTGGCTCTAGCTGCGTGTCAAAAAGGCACTGACAAAGAAAAATCTCTAATGGAGACTGAGAAGAAAGAGGCTAGTGATGGTGTGCCCCCAAGCGCATTATCATCTTTAACCAAAGAGCAACAAGAAGCAGTTCGTATTTTGGTGCGCGATACCTTGGTGTCAAACCCAGACATATTATTAGAAGCACAGCAAGCGTATGAGGCAAAGCAAATCCGCGCTCAAAACGAGAATGTGGCAAAGTCTTGGGATAAATTGGTAAAAGAGGAAGCGCAAATTTCATTTGGACCTCAAAATGCCAAAGTAACAATAATTGAGTTTTTCGATTATAAATGTGGGCCGTGCCATGCCGCAATGCCTTGGCTTGCCGATACAATGAAAAAGCACCCTGAATATCGCTATATTTTTAAAGAATTTCCTATTCTTACGCCGCAATCACGCATTGCAGCGCGCGCAGCTATGGCATCGCATACCCAAAACAAATATCGTGAATTTCACATTGCACTTATGCAGGCCACCGGTGAGTTAAATCCCGATCAAATCATGCAAATTGCCGCGAGTGTTGGTATTGATACTGCCAAACTAACCAAAGAAATGGCGAAACCGATTTATGAGGAGCGCCTTAATAAAATCCAAACCCAAGCCCAAGAAGTAGGGGTAAATGGCACTCCTGGATTCATTATTAATGGCAAATTGATTGCTGGCTTTTCAAAACAAGAATTAGAATCAGTAATCGGCGCAGCATTGGGGCAACCAGCAACACCTTAAAAGCATTGCGGATTTAAATTAGGCCAGCAAGTGGGCTAGAAGGATCTGCGTATTTCTTTATGCCCATTCTTCCTGCAAGATATGCTTCTCTGCCGCCGATAACCGCATGTTTCATGGCACTTGCCATTAGGACGGGGTTTTTCGCTTCGGCAATTGCGGTATTCATAAGGACGCCATCGCACCCAAGCTCCATGGCGATTGCCGCATCAGATGCGGTCCCAACACCAGCATCAACCAAAACCGGCACTCTAGATTGTTCAACAATCAGGCGGATATTTACGCGATTTTGAATCCCGAGACCCGATCCAATTGGCGCGCCCAATGGCATTATGGCACATGCACCGGCGTCTTCTATTTTTCGGGCATAGACAGGGTCATCAGTGCAATAGGCCATTACATCAAAACCCTCTTTGACAAGGACTTTAGTAGCGGCAAGGGTTTCGGCCATGTCAGGAAATAAAGTTTTCTGATCTGCCAAAACTTCTAATTTCACCAAAGTCCA
>CAYTWK010000314.1:0-2340 GCA_964442095.1 uncultured Caulobacteraceae bacterium
ATATGATGAGGCTGTGGACCAGCTTGAGACCGCAATTAGCCTCGAGCCTTCCAATGGCGTCATTATGGAGCATCTCGGCGATGTCTATTATAAATTGGGTAATAAGACAGAGGCGCAATTGGAATGGAAAAAGGCAGTTCTCTTGCTTAAAAAGCCCGATGAAATCGCGCGCGTGAAACTAAAGCTTGAAAAGGGTCTTGATGCGGCCGAAAAAATCTCGGTTGCGGCCAATTGATTTGTTTGAAAGCCCCTGCAAAGATTAATCTTTGCCTCAATATAGCAGAACCAAATCCACACAAAGGGCCATTTTACGGCTATCACGCGCTTGAAAGCCTAGTTGTATTTGCCGAAAATGCCTTTGATGAGGTTCAGATTGAGCCTTCTTCAGAGATAGAATTACAAATAGACGGCCCATTCGCCCAAGATCTTGGTAATTGTCAAGAAAATCTGATGATGCGCGCGGCTTTGATAATGCGCGAAAAGTATAGGGTTTTGGACGGCGCTAAGATATCCTTGAATAAGAATCTTCCCATCGCCTCGGGGATTGGCGGTGGCTCTAGTGATTGTGCGGCGGCAATAATCGGCCTTAATCGGCTTTGGAATCTTAATCTAAGCCGATCAGAATTGTTTGAAATTGGGCAGATTATTGGCTCGGATGTGCCAGCTTGTATTGCGCAAGAGCCACTTGTCATGAGTGAATATGGCGCAAAATTTGTATCTGCACCCAAGATACCCGATTTGCCAGCTTTGTTAATAAACCCCTTGATAAGTGCGCCAACGCCAATGATCTATAAGCAATATGATAAATTGGGCCAATTCCCAAAATCATTGGACATATCCTATACGGACTGCGATAATGTTTTTGAATGCACAAATCAAATAAGCATGATGCGCAATGATTTAGAAGCGGCTGCAATTTCAATTGTCCCGCAGATAGCCGAACTATTGGCATTTCTTGAATCACAAAAGGGGCGATTAGTTTCAAGAATGTCTGGCTCTGGTGCAACCTGTTTCGCTTTGTTCGATGATATTGCAAATGCACATATAGCGCAAATAAATGCGCAAAAAGAGTTTGGAACTGGAAAAATTTGGGCTAAGGCTACAGTGTTAAAAGGTAATATTGCTTAGATGTCTGAGTTTCTAAACCCATTTCAGTATGCCGGAATTATTGCGTATCTTGCGGCACTTATTGCAACAAATTTATTGATTAAGGCAAACCTAAATGATGCCCCAAATGAAGCTCGCAAGCTGCATATAAAGAGCACGCCAACTGGCGGTGGCTTGGCAATTATTTGGGGCGCCGCTTTGGCTTGCTTTTATATGCAGCTTAGCTCCGAATATATTGAAAATAAACAATTTATCTTGGTTATTGGTATGGCGAGCTTTTTCGGCATTATTGGATTTATAGATGATTTATTGAGCCTCGGCAGTAAACGACGACTTGCGCTATTGATTGTCATATCTTTTTCTATTGGTCTGTCAGAATATGGCGTTAGATTTTTGCCAATTTGGGGGCAATTCAATCTGCAATTATTGCCAATAATTGGCGCTATTGGCACGATGCTTTGGCTTATCGTGATTATAAATTGCGTCAATTTTATGGATGGCGCAAACGGCCTAAGTATTGGCTCAAGCGCGATTGCTTTATTGTTTTTGTCTGGATTGGCGCTAATGCATAATGATATGGGCAGCGCAAGTTTGGGATTAATTGGAGCCTGCGCTTGTTTCGGATTCTTGACCTATAATGCCCTGACTGGTTCGATTTTTGCTGGTGACGTTGGTTCTTATTTCGTTGGCGGCTTTATAGGTCTGCTGGGTTTGTTATTGGTGAAATCTGGGGTTTCTCCATATTTGGTCGCTCTTTGCGTTTTGCCAATATTAAGCGACGCTATCGTGACCATTTTTTATAGATTAAGTAAGAAGCAAAATATATTTTCGCCCCATAATCTACATATATATCAAAGACTTGTTGCGCGCGGCGATAGTCATGTTTCAGTTGCTATGCGCTGGTGGGGGCAAACAATAATTTGCGGCGTCTTTGCATTATTAATTGATAAATATTTCAGGTTTGAAGCTATTGCATTTTTTATAGCAATAGCGGCTTTGTTCACCATAGTGCTATTGCAAGTTAGAAAAAAGCTGGATTAATTAACCCGATCAACAACGAAATCTGCAAGCTCTAAGAGCGCATTTTTAATTTCGCTTTCTTCAATATTTTTAAGCGCATTTTTCGCATTCTCGGTTCTGGCTTTTGCCTCGATTATAGTGTCTTCTATGGCGCCACTTGCACGCATATAATTAAGCGCAGTAGATAAATCTTCGTCCGAATGTTTGCAATTC
>CAYTWK010000315.1:0-2325 GCA_964442095.1 uncultured Caulobacteraceae bacterium
CGCCTATATGCTGGGGATTTTGGCAATTTGCGGCACTTTGGGCGATGCTAGTGCAATCATCGGCTATGGCTTTATGGATGGGGTTGATGAGGCATGGCGAACTATGTATTTGTTTGGCGCATTGCCGGCCGTCCTAGTAATATTTTGGCGCAATTCTCTTAAAGAAAGTGCGGCATTCACAAATGCGCAAGCCAAACATCAAAATGAAAAATCAAACCTAAACCCATTTAATAGTCTAAAGGGTAATTGGAAAACCATGGGTCTTATTTGTTTGGCGATATTTCTATTTTGGATACCGATTTCGCCGGCCCTTAGTTTATTATCAAAACACCTTCAAAGCGATATAGGCTGGAAGCAATCCATGGTTTCTACATTGCAAATGGGCGCGGGCATGATGGGCTTTGTCGGCAATGCTTTGGGTGGATATCTGGCCGATAAATTGGGCCGTAAACAAGTTGGATTGCTTGGTATTGCTCTAAGTGGGATCGGCATTTTCGGAACCTATTTCTATTCTGATACGCTATTTATCGCGGGCTTTTATGGGGTTTGCCTCCTTGGCTGGTTTATGTTTTTAGTCTCGAGCCGTGCTTTGACGACCGAAAGTTTTGAAACTGAAACGCGCGCGACAGCAACCGGGACTGTTGAGATTTCGGCTTCTAGTGCGGCATTTCTTGGTAATATTTTAGTGGCGCAATTAATTCCACTTGCTGGCAATACTGGAAATGCAATCCTTTGGCTTTCGCCAATAATTGTGCTTTGCCTTATTAGTTTTGTTTTTATAAAAGAAACGAAGGGCAAGGCGATGGTTGCGAGCGATTAGGCTACTCAAACCCCAGCCGTGGATTAAGCACATTATTAGGATCAAAAGCCGCTTTTATGGCCTTCATTGCCGCTAAATGCGCTTCTGGTTCACGGCTTAAAAACTCTTCGCGCCGCGCAATTCCAATGCCGTGTTCTGCAGAAATCGAGCCGCCCAATTCTGTTGCAATATCGTTCACCGCGCTCTGGATTTGTGGCACAAAGGCTTGGAACTCGTCATCAGGCATATCAATTGGCCTACATACATCATAATGAATATTGCCATCACTAATATGACCAAACGCAACTATGCGCGCACCTGCAACAATATTTTTGGCGGCTAATTCGGCCTCGTTCAAAAACTGCGAGATTTTTGAAATCGGCACCGATATATCATGCTTTGCGCCGCGACCTTCGGGCTTTTGCGCCGCACTCATACCCTCGCGTAGGGCCCAGAATTCATCAATTTGCGCTTGGCTTTGCGATAAAACCGCATCAAGGACTAGGCCATTATCAAAATATGTCCAAAGGGTCTTTTCAACTTTTTGGTTAAGATCACCCTCGTTAGAGCCAAATTCCACCACGGCCGTGAAAGGGTTTAAATCTTCCAAAGGATTTCGTGCGCCCTCAAGGTTTTTTAGTCCAAACTCGAGCGCCTGTTGATTCATAATCTCAAATGCGCTTAGGGATGTAAATTCGCCCTCAAGGAGGTGCATGGCCTCTATAGCTTTATCGCAATTTTCAAAGCCCAAAACCGCAACCAATTCATGCTTTGGCTTTGGCGCAAGCTTAAGGCAGGCTTTGGTAATAATGCCCAATGTGCCTTCTGCGCCAATAAAAAACTGCTTTAGGTCATAACCAGTATTATCCTTGCGAAGCGGTGATAATTCTGAGTAGATTTCACCATTGGGCAAAACCACTTCTAGGCCAAATATTAGGTTTCGCATCATGCCATATTTGCGAACATGGACACCGCCAGCATTTGTCGAAATTAGACCGCCGATTGTCGCACTACCACTCGACGCCAGTTTTAAAGGAAATTGGCGATTTATACTATTTGCCGCATTTTGCACATTATCTAAAATCGCGCCCGCGCCAACAATAATTGAATTATCAATTGGGTTTGGCGCGCATATTTCGTCAAGCTTTTTGGTTGAAAGCAATATTTCGCCAAAAGGAATTTGCGCCCCGACAAGGCCAGTATTGCCGCCTTGAGTTACAATCTTTAGGCCATTTTGATTGGCAAAATTTACTATTTTCTGCACTTCATGCGTGGATTTTGGCCAAACCATAATTGGTGAATTGCCTTGATATTTTCCCCGCCATTCCAGAAGATGCGGCGCAATAATATCGCCCTCTTGGCTAAAACCATCTGGGCCAAGAATTTGCTTTAGCTTTTCCAATATTTGCGCATCGATTTTCAAGACATTTTCCAAACTTTTATTGCCAATATTGGACTAAATCATCAATATTCGGGCGACCACGCTCAATCGGCGGAGATTTCGCTTTGCCAATATAGAAAAATCC
>CAYTWK010000316.1:0-2292 GCA_964442095.1 uncultured Caulobacteraceae bacterium
ATCGAAATCGCAGGTAGGCCCGCCAAATTTGCGGTAACCGTGAAAACATCATTTAGATACATTTTAATTGGATCGTCCGATTTTTCGCCCAAACCAAAGGCCGCAGATGGCGCAGTCGGGGTTAGGATGGCATCGCATTTTTGCCATGCTTTGGTGAAGTCTTCGAGTATTCTTGCCCGCACTTTTTGCGCGCGCAAATAATAGGCATCATAATAACCCGCCGAGAGAACATATGTCCCGATTAAAATACGCCTTTGCACTTCTTGGCCAAAACCCGCCGCACGGGTTTTTTCATAGGTATCGGTTAAATCATGGCCATCAATACGATTGCCAAAGCGCATTCCATCATAACGCGCCAAATTGCTCGAGGCTTCGGCAGGCGCAACAATGTAATAAGCAGGCAATGCATATTTTGTATGCGGCAATGAAATATCGACAATCTCGGCACCTGCATCCTTAAGCCACGCAATACCCTGTTGCCAAAGATTTTCAATTTCCTCAGGCATTCCATCAACGCGGTATTCCTTCGGAACTCCGATTTTCATACCCTTTACGCCCTTTGCCATTGCGGCCACTAAATCGGGGACGGGTAAATCTAAAGAAGTGCTATCTTTCGCGTCATGCCCCATCATGCTTTGAAGCATAATCGCGCTGTCTTTAACGTCGCGCGTTATTGGCCCCGCTTGATCGAGCGAGCTAGCAAACGCCACAATCCCAAAGCGCGAACAACGGCCATAGGTTGGCTTTATTCCAACTGTGCCCGTAAATGCCGCAGGTTGGCGAATGGAGCCGCCAGTATCGGTTGCGGTTGCCGCCAAACACATATTTGCCGCAACTGCCGCCGCCGAACCACCCGATGAACCACCAGGGGTTAATGGCGTATTTGAGCCCTTGCGCTTCCATGGGTTTACAACATTGCCAAACGCCGATGTTTCATTTGATGAACCCATCGCAAACTCATCCATATTGAGTTTACCGAGCATTACAGCCCCATCGCGCCATAGGTTAGTGGTAACTGTGCTTTCATATTCAGGCTTAAATCCAGCCAAGATTTTTGAGCATGCCGCCGATTGAAAACCCTTAGTGCAGAATAAATCTTTAATCCCAAGTGGAATACCATCTAGCGCACCAGTTTCGGCATTTGCACGGCGATTATCAGACGCTTTTGCCATGAAGCGCGCGTGATCGTGCGCAACAAGTGTATAGGCATTTAGCGCGCCATTTTGCGCATCAATCGAGGCCAAATAGGCATCCGTAAGCTCTAAAGAGGTAAATTCGCGTTTATTTAGGCCATCAAGTGCGCCCGCAATTGTCAGGTTTAATAATTCAGACATATCTATTCCACCGATTTCGGAACAACGAAAAAGCCGCTATCGGCCTTTGGTGCATTTGCTAAAACTTGGGCTTGAATATCGCCGTCGGTCACGGTGTCTTCGCGCATTGGAAGGCCAATTTCTACCGCCGAAGTCATCGGCTCTATGCCCTCGACATCAACCTCATTTAGCATTTCAATCCAACCCAAAATGCCGTTTAGTTCATTCGCCATCACGGGCACTTTTTCATCCGAAATTGCAATCCGCGCAAGCCGCGCAATCTTGCGAACTGTATTATCGTCAACTGACATAGAATATTCCTATTTAATGGTTTGTCGCTATTACATACCGCCATTTAGAGCAAGAGTTTTGTCTGCGATTGGGGTAATCCTCCTCCGTTTACGGAGGAGGTGGCAGCACGAAGCGCTGACGAAGGAGGCAAACCAGTGGTTTTCGCATAAGAAATCATAACCCACTTTTCCTTGCCTTTTCAAATGCGCATGATAGGTTATGAAACATGATTTTTATTGACAACGCGATTAAAAGAAAATCGAAATGAAACGCCGAAAGTTTGACTCATTTTATGTCCGTATTCTATTGGGATTATCAATTTCACTTCCCATAATTGCCTGCAACCAAAGTAAATCCATTAGTAGCGACAGGTCCTACGCTATTCGCACGAAAGAGTATGAAGGTAAATCAAATACGCCGAAAATAGAATATTTGCCCGGGACGAACGAATATAATAGCAATGAATACCCCAACTCGTCCGCCGAAGAACTTAGAGCGGCATATAGCGTTATGAACAGGCAATTTAGCGAAATTGACAAGGTTTTTGAGCCTATTTTCGGCAAGTCAATAAGAACAGATTTAGGTGACAATTTAAACAAGTTAAGTCCCGAAGATATCCACCCAATGAGAGTATTTCAAGCTAGGGTGAATGAATTTGCGAACGCAAAAAATTTAGGGCGTGAGTTTG
>CAYTWK010000317.1:0-2281 GCA_964442095.1 uncultured Caulobacteraceae bacterium
CAAAAGAGCCATTAAGTCCGCCTGTATCCCGTATACATCAGCTTTTTGTTCGCCTGACCAATGGCGGATCTTGCCGGTTTTGATGGCGGCAATAATCGGCTTTTGATCCTCTGGATTATCACCCAAATAAATCGCACCCGCATCAAAAAGCGCCAAATTATTGTAGCCGCGGTTAATATTGCGTGCCGCTGCATTTAATAGCCCAATCAGGCCAGATGGGCGCATTACTTCAAGCTCGTCAGAAATTGGATTGGCGAGATGCAAGCTTGCATTTTGGCTATCTGCGCCAAACATTTGCGCCGCTGCTTTTGAAACGAACGAAAACGTCACGGTTTCATGATAGCCATTAGCCGCTAAAGCACGGCGACCAATCGCAAGATTGGCTTTGTCAGTGCTGATCAATTTTTTATTCTTAACTGGTGCAAGCTGTGCCATTGGCAATTTATCAAAGCCGTGAATTCGCGCAATATCTTCAACGATATCAGCGGCAATTTTGCAATCCCCGCGCCATGATGGCACTTTAATATCAAGCGTGCCATTGCCCAAATCCTTCGCATCAAACCCTAATTTTGAAAGAATTTCGATAATTTCGATATTTGGAAGCTCTAAACCAGTTAAGCGTTTTAACTCGCTGGTTTTGAAAATAATATTTTTTGGGGTCTCGGGCGCATTGCCGGCAACAACAATTTCCGATGCCTCGCCGCCACAAATTTCCAATACCAATTGCGTGGCATATTCAAGACCGCCGACAACAAAGGCAGGGTCAACGCCGCGCTCAAAGCGGTATTTGGCATCAGAAACTATGCCAGTTGCCCTTCCAGTTTGAAAAATATTGAGCGGCGCGAAATAAGCACTTTCTATGAAAACATCTTGTGTTTTTTCGTCGCAACCCGTGGACATGCCGCCCATAATGCCGCCAAGGCCGATAGCGCCGCTATCATCACTAATTGCGCACATGCTATCGGAGAGATCGTAGGTTTTTGCGTCCAATGCCTCAAAACTCTCGCCATTCTTAGCATAGCGAACTTTGATATCGCCCTTTAACTTGGCCAAATCATAGACATGCAAAGGCCGCGCGCGGTCATAGGAGATAAAATTGGTAATATCCACAAGCGCATTAATCGGCCTTAGGCCAACTGCGAGCAACCTATCCTGCAGCCATTTAGGGCTTGGGCCATTTTTGACACCGCGCACTACACGCCCCGAAAATTGCGGGCATGCATCTAGGCAATCAATTGTGACATTAACTGGACTTTTGAACGAGCCTTTGATTGAGGAAATAGTTTTTTCTTTAAACTCACCGAGGCCAGATGCCGCAAGTTCACGGGCTATTGAATTAACGCCAAGCCAATCTGGGCGATTTGGCGTTACTTCAAAATCGATAACTGCATCATTTAGGCCAAGCGCATCTGCTGCAGGTGTGCCGACTTTAAAATCGCCCGATAATTCGATAATGCCCGAACTATCACCTTCAAGGCACAATTCCTCATAGGAGCACATCATGCCATTGGAAACCACGCCGCGAACAGGTTTTGCGACCAAAACCATGCCATTTGATGGGATACAGGTTCCAAGTGGTGCGAAAACTGTCGTAAGTCCCGCGCGCGCATTTGGCGCGCCGCATACGATCTCGAGATTGCCAAGATTAGTCTCAACTTGGCAAACGCGCAATTTATCAGCATCTGGATGTTGTTCGGCGGAAATGATTTTGGCAACCGAAAAGGCCGAAAGTTTTGCCGATGGATCAATTATTTCTTCAACCTCTAGGCCAGCCATAGTCATAGCCTCATGGATTTCATCCAATGATGCCTCGGTTTTCAAATAGTCTTTAAGCCAGTTAATAGTGAATTTCATTTTTTATTTCCTAGCGGCTCAAACCACTTGCCAAATTCGGCATAACCATTGGGTCAAAGCCAAAATGCTCAAGCCAACGAATATCGGCACTAAACATATCGCGCAAATCAGGAATGCCATATTTTAGCATCGCCAATCTGTCGATACCCAAACCAAAGGCAAAGCCTTGATAAACATCTGGATCAATGCCGCAGGCACTCAAAACATTTGGGTGCACCATGCCGCAACCCAAAATCTCTAGCCAATCTTCGCCAGTTCCGATTTTTATTTCACGGCCCGAACGGTCACAGCGAACATCAACTTCGGCGCTAGGTTCGGTGAATGGGAAATGGTGCGGCCTAAAGCGGACGGCGGCCTCTTCAACTTCGAAATAGCGCGCCAAAAACTCCATTAAAACGCCTTTCAGGTGGCCCATGTGCACGCCCTC
>CAYTWK010000318.1:0-2270 GCA_964442095.1 uncultured Caulobacteraceae bacterium
TAGGGTTTCACTGCGCATAATTTTTTGCCCAATCAAAAGACGCACGCCTGAAATATTTTCATAATTTGTATGCACAACAAGGCTATCATCAATTTTTGCAGCGCGCTTAAAATCCAAAACCATATTTGTAACTGCAAAGGCCAAAGGCTTTTCGCGATTTTGTAAATCAGTATGGTTTACGCCCGCCATGCGCAAAAAATCAGAACGACCACGTTCAAAATAACGCAAATAATTAGCATGATAGACAACGCCTGACATATCTGTGTCTTCATAATAAATGCGCACCGGAAGCAAATGGGTTTTGCCTTCAAAGCGTCCAGAGTATGCTATAATGTTGCCGCGCTCCTCTTCCGAAAACCGCGAAACACTTTTCGGGGAGCGCTTAATATCCTCGCTCATTCGCTTGCGCCTTTGTCAAATAAATCGCTTGGCGCAACTTTTGGCTCTGGAAGGCCAAATAATTGATAAGCGCGCGCCGCCGCAACTCGCCCACGCGGCGTTCTTTGAATAAAGCCCTGTTGCAATAAATAAGGCTCTATCACGTCTTCGACGCCATCTTTGGCCTCCGATAGTGCCGCCGCCAAAGTTTCCACACCAACTGGACCGCCTCCATAGGTTTCAACAATTGCGCGCAAATACCGCCTATCGAGCATATCGAGGCCATCTGGATCAATATCAAGGCGCGAAAGCCCATGTGCCGCCACAGCGCCATCCAATGCAGTGCCAGCGGCATCGGCAAAATCGCGGACGCGCCGTAAAAGCCGCATTGCAATTCTTGGGGTGCCGCGCGATCGGCGCGCAATTTCATGCGCACCATCTTCGGTTAAATCAACGCCCAATTTATTGGCGGCGCGCTTTAGGATAAAAACCAATTCTTCGTGTTTATAGAAATCAAGGCGCGATACGATGCCAAATCTATCACGAAGTGGTGATGATAAAAGCCCCGAACGAGTAGTTGCACCGATTAAGGTAAATGGCGATAAATCGATGCGGATTGAACGCGCGCTTGGCCCCTCCCCGATTACTAAATCAAGGGCATAATCTTCCATGGCGGGATAAAGGATTTCTTCAACAACCGCAGGAAGCCTATGGATTTCATCAATAAATAACACATCATTGGGCTCTAGGTTGGTTAAAAGCGCCGCCAAATCGCCGGCTTTGGCAATAACTGGGCCCGAAGTAGATTTAAAACCAACCCCAAGTTCACGCGCCACAATTTGCGCCAGAGTGGTTTTTCCAAGCCCAGGTGGCCCAAAAAGCAAAAGATGATCAAGGGCGTCTTTACGGGCTTTTGCCGCGCCAACAAAAACCTCGAGATTAGATTTCAAATCCTTTTGGCCAACAAATTCATCAAAGCCCGATGGGCGAAGTGCTCGGTCCGAGCTTTCGCCAATAATGCGTTCCGAACTTAAAAGATTATTATCACTATCCATATTATCTCTTTAGCTCTTTTAGTGCTTGTTTGACTAGCTCGCCGAGCGGTGGATCTTTATCAAATCCTTGATAGGCGTGGGCAACCGCGCTCATGGCCTCGGCCTGTCCTATTCCAAGGTTTTGCAAAGCAGAGATGGCGTTATTACGCAAAGTCATATCACCCAAAGCGTCTCTTCGCACCTCTTCGGGTTCAATAGCGCTTGTTGGCGCGGTATAGCTTGAATGTTCAGGTAGCGTATAGAGCACCGAAGGTGGGGCGCGGCCCTTTAGTTCTAATACGATGCGCTGGGCAAGTTTTGGCCCAACACCACTAGCGCGCGAAACACTCGCCTTGTCGCCCATTTCGGCTGCTTGCATAATTTGGCTGGGGGACATTATGTCAAGAATTGCCAAAGCAACTTTCGCGCCAACCCCTGATACACTTTGCAAATGGACAAACCATGCGCGCTCATTATCATTAAGAAAGCCAAAGAGTTTTAGGGCGTCTTCTCTGACATAGGTTTCTATATATAGAAACACCGCATCACTTTTTTTGAGGCGCGATAAAGAGGCATTTCCAAGATAGACAAGATAGCCAACGCCATTAACGTCGATTATTGCTCTATCATCATAAAGACCGAGGACTATTCCGTTCAAAGAGCCAATCATTTTGAATTTCCTATTTGTGCCGCGCGAATTGCTAAAGCAGTTTTTCTCTCACCCGCGTGGCATATGGCCACCGCCAACGCATCCGCTGAATCAGATTTCAGAGCATCGCAATTTGGCAAAAGCCGCTTTACCATAAAGGCGACTTGGTCTTTTTCGGCGGCACCAGTGCCAACCAAGGCTTTTTTGAC
>CAYTWK010000319.1:0-2250 GCA_964442095.1 uncultured Caulobacteraceae bacterium
CCAGGCATGATTCAAGCGCAAGGCGACGGCAAGTTTGGTCTGCCAGAGTTTTACAATGCCAAATACCCTTTCCCAATGAATGAACCCTTTATCCCTCACGAAATGATTGAAATTGGATCTTATCGTCGCAATTTTAATCTATCCCAAGAGTTTGTTGGTAAAGATGTCTTCTTACACATTGGCGCAGCTGGGGCGGCTTATTATATTTGGATAAACGGCGAAAAGATTGGCTATTCTGAAGATTCAAAATTGCCATCTGAATTCAATATAACTAAATTCATAAAGCCCGGTCAAAATAATATTTCCATTGAAGTTTACCGATACGCTGATGGCTCGTATCTTGAAGATCAAGACTTTTGGCGATTGTCTGGAATTGAACGCTCTGTTTATCTTTATGCAGAGCCTAAGACTAGATTACGCGATTATACCGTGCGATCAACTCTGGATAAAAATTACCAAGACGGCATTTTTTGGCTTGAGACAGAGCTAGCTGGAACCAATACTCCGAGCACAATTACAGCAATTTTATACGACGACAATACGCCCATATTCAAATCGAAAACTAGAGCTAGAACAGACAGACCATCGCAAATAATGGGCACAATCAAAGGGGTTAAACCATGGACCGCGGAAACGCCCAACCTTTATCGAATGGTTATAGAATTAACCAATTCGCGCGGCGAGCTAATCTCGGTAACTTCTCAGAAAATAGGTTTTCGCACAGTTGAAATCCGCAATGGCGAAGTGCAACTTAATGGCAAGCGTATCATGATAAAGGGTGTTAATCGTCACGAGCATGACCCAAAGACATATCGTGTAATGACCAAAGAATTGATGCGTAAAGACATTGAGTTAATGAAGCTTGCAAATGTCAATGCGCTTCGAACTTCACACTATCCAAATGATCCATACATTTACGAACTGGCAGACGAATACGGTCTTTATGTAATGGATGAAGCAAATGTTGAAAGCCACTTTTATATGAGTGCTGGAAACCGCGCAAAACCAGAAGATAGAATTAAAACATTTCTCGGTGGTCGGCCACACTGGGACATAGCGCACCTAGACCGAATAAGCCGGATGGTCGAACGTGACAAAAATCACCCTTCAATAATTTTTTGGTCACTCGGAAATGAAAGTGGGATAGGCCCAGCCTTTGAAAAGGCGGCAAAATGGGTGCGTGAGAATGATCCAACCAGACTTATTTCATTTCTTGGCTGGGGCACATTACATAGAGAGCATTTGCCAAACGATTATGTAGATATTTATGCGCCTATGTATGACGATATCGAGCGCACAGAAGATTATGCTACTAATCCCAAATTCACTCAGCCTCTTATCCAAAGTGAATATGCCCATGCGATGGGAAATAGCCTAGGCAATTTGGAGGATTATTGGGTAAGCATTCGAGCACACAAAAAGATGCAAGGTGGATTTATTTGGGATTGGGTAGATCAATTTGTAGACGCAATAGATGGAAATGGCAAACACTATTGGGCTTCGGGCTTTGACCTGAATCCAGATCGAGGCGATAATTCTGTTGTCGGTGACGGGGTCCTCCAAGCTGACCGGTCTCCGGATCCAGAGTATTACGAATTGCAAAAAGTATACTCCCCTATAGTTTTTGACGGAGATCCTGTTGCAGGAACATTAAAAGTGATAAATCGCTTTGATTTTTCAGACCTATCTGGTTTCGATTTCGACTGGAAGATAACCGAAGACGGCAAGGAAATATCGTCAGGTAAACTATCTGGGATCAATGCGCCTGCAGCCGGCCAATCGAATTTCAACTTCAAAATGCCAGAAAATCTCGGCGAACCTAGCGGGGAGCGAATACTTACAATTAACGCGAAGGTAAAAGGAAATTCAATAAAAGGTGTAAAGCCGGATACAATTTTAGGCTTCACGCAATTTGTTGTTTCCGAACAAAAAACGAATAGAGTTTTGGCAACCGATAAAGTTAAGCTAACCGAACTAGGGAACTATTTCCAATTGTCGGCAGGTAACACTTCCCTAAGCATCAATAAAGCAAGCGGCCTTGTGGTAGTGAAGAAAAATGAGAGAGTGCAGCTTAGCGGCGGCTATCCTAATTTTTGGCGCGCCTTAACGAATAATGACTTGGGTGCCGGAGTCGATAAAAGTCACGCATTATGGAAAACTTTTTCAGAAGAGCGAGATTTAAGAGCCATCGAGGCAAAAGATAATTACGTCAAAATAAGTTTCGCAATCGGTCATGGGGCGGTTAAATAC
>CAYTWK010000320.1:0-2235 GCA_964442095.1 uncultured Caulobacteraceae bacterium
CATCAGCCGCACAATTGATGACCAAAGCGGCGAGGCCGAAGTTGCTGCACGTTGTGGCGGTGAATATAATTGTCCATTCCAAAAGCAAAGGCATCTGGAACATTTTGTTTCCCGTAGCGCCTTTGATATTGATGGCCTTGGCCCGCGACAGATTGAGATATTCATGCAAAATGGCTTAATCGCGGAGCCAAGCGATATATTTAAATTGTCCAAGAAATCCAATGAATTAAAGTCTTTGGAGGGCTTTGGTGAAACTTCGATAAATAATCTATTGGCGGCAATTGAAACAAGGCGCAATATCGCACTAGAACGGTTTATTTTCGCCCTCGGTATTCGCCATATTGGGCAAACAACATCTGGCCTATTGGCGCGTAATTTCGGCACATTTGAGGCTTTAGAGAATGCGGTTTTGGCCGCGACCCTTGCTAGGCCCTCGCCAGAATATATCGCCCTTACCTATCTTGAAGGATTGGGGCCGATTATGCGCGATAGATTGCTAGATGCGGCAAATGCAATTTCAAACCATATCCCCGATGGCCTATTTGGAAGTGATATAGATCAAAACTTGAAAATTTTAGCCAAGTCATTAAATGCTAAAGCGCGCGCGGCACTTGCGGCGCATTTTTCGGATTGGTCCGAATTAGTGAATGCGGTAAACGCGGCAAACATCGGGCGACCAAAGCAAGCCTATATTGATTTTTGCGCCCAAGACGGAATGGGCGAAGTTGCGACAAATGCTATTATAGAATTTTGGGGTAATGAAAACGCATATCGGGGCATGCAAAATCTCTTGCGCGAAATTGTTCCGCAAGAAGCGCAAAAGGCACAAAGCGATAGCCCTATTTCGGGAAAGACCATTGTATTTACAGGCACTTTAGAAAGCCTTAGCCGCGATGAAGCCAAAGCACAGGCCGTGAAATTAGGCGCAAAAGTTTCCGGCTCGGTTAGCTCTAAAACTGATTTTGTAGTCGTCGGCGAAGATGCTGGCTCCAAACTTATCAAGGCGCGCGAATTGGGGGTGAAAATCCTTAATACCCAAGAATGGTTGGCACTAATAAATTAGCGCCCACCGCGCCAGCGATTTAAGTCGCGGCTACATGCATCTAAAGTGCGCAATTGGTTTTGGATAATCGCATCTGGATTGCGCGAGCGGCTTATTTGCCCAGAAATATTTTTGGCAACTCTATCATAATCAGCTCTAAAGCGCGCTTCTGTGCGCACGGTTGAGGCTGCCAATACAAAGGGCTGCATTTGAATTTTCATGCCCGATATCTGATCTGCAACAGCGCGCATTTGCGGCGCAGCGCCCGGTCTATTTGCCCTAACCCGCATAAAGGCCGCCATAAAATCTGCGGTTCCATAGCATTGCGTAAGGCGCGTATATTGGGTTGCAACATTAAAATTGGGCGCAATTTCTCTAGCAATTTCTTGGGGTGTCGCAGGTCTTGATGGCGCTGTAATAATTGGGCTTTGCGGCACCTGGCTTTGCGGCGCACCAATCGGGGCATTTGGCCTTAAAATATCGGGAACTTCTATGCCCATTGCCTTTTCAAGTGCATTTGGGTCAGTAATAGTGACTGGCCTTTGATTGTTTAGTGGAATATTCGCCGCCTGCCCGACCATAGGCACTGGAATATCTTGATTTGGAACCGGCGGCGGCGGGCTTGGTTCAAGTTTTTGTGGTTCGCTATTTTGGGCAGACGGGCTCAAAGGAACGCTATTTGGTCCAGTTTGAGCATTCACCCCAATTGAAGCCAAGAGTAATGGCGAAATTGCTATAATATAGGCCAATTTCTTTGTGCGGAACTTTACCATTTAAACCCTCTATTTTTGCTGCAAAACTAGTCAATTCCCAAATAGTCAATAATTAAGGCCTAAACAAGGAAACAAACTGATTAAAGAATTGATAGACTATGATATTGAGGTGAAACTAACAATGGTCTATTGCTTGCGAATGAAAATAATTCCAATTGATAAAGCAAATGACTGGGTCAGATTGGCCCCAATAGAACCAAAATATTTTGACGATATTGTTAATCTAGCCCAAGATGAGAGCATTTGGGAACACTATCCAATAAAGCTTTTCAAGAAAGAGAAAATTCTTGCAAAGCTAAATCAATATATAGATGAAAAAGATAAAGGTGAATTTTGCGCGCATGTCGTAATCGCGCCAAATAATGAAGTTGTTGGCATGACTTGCTATTTAAATATTCGCATACCGGATATGGGCCTTGA
>CAYTWK010000321.1:0-2201 GCA_964442095.1 uncultured Caulobacteraceae bacterium
CTCCCCTATTTACGGGGGAGGTGGGAGCCGGAGGCTGACGGAGGGGGCGTATTAAAGGAGAAAAATAATGCCAAGATTTGATTATTTAGAATTAACAGTAAAAGACCTTTCCAAGACCAAAGAGTTTTATTCAAAAGCCTTTGGTTGGGAGTTTATGGATTTTGGCCCTGAATACGCCTCCACGACAAGCGGCGATACCGATATTGGCCTCCATCAATCGGGCGAAGACTTGCCACCACTTGGGGTAATTTGCGTTGATAATTTAGATGAATATTATGCCAAAGCTGTCGCGGCGGGCGCAAAAATCGTCACCGAAATTTTCGAATTCCCGGGCGGCAAGCGCTTTGAATTTAATGACCCAAGCGGGAATAAACTAGCAGTTTGGGAGAAACTTGACTAACCGCAAAATACCCTTTTAATTTTGCCATCTTCGCCAATTTGGATACGCAAACGGGTTTCGATATAATCGGCGGTATACATCATTCCTGGTTCTTCAAAGCGCACCTGCACGCCAAATCGCATAGTTTGCAAAACTTTTCTATCTTGGCCGACCAAATGTTGAAGCTCGTTTGCTTGGCAGCTCGAAAGGGCAAGCGGGTCTGTCTTTGGCGGATTTTCCACGCCTTTATCCTTTTCAAGTGGCGCGCATGCACACGCAGCCAAGAGGCCAATAATTGCAAAAATTGAAACCATATTTTTCATTCTATTTCCACCTCAGCCGCAAAATGCGCCTTGTTAGTATTGCGACATTATCATATTGAATATGAATGTCATATAAATCAATGCGTGAATTTTTATCTTTCCTTGAGGCCGAACAAAAAATGGTGCGGGTCAAAGAGCCTGTTTCGACCGTCTTGGAAATGACCGAAATCGGAACCCGCCTTATTGCCGAAAATGGCCCTGCGGCTTTGTTTGAAAATGCAATTCGCGCAGATGGAAAAAAGTCCGATATTCCGGTTTTGACAAATCTTTTTGGCACGGTGGAGCGCGTCGCAATGGGCGTAACTATGGACAAGAAGGATAGACGAACTGCGAAAGATTTGCGCGAAGTTGGCGAATTATTGGCATTCCTTCGTGAGCCAACGCCGCCTTCGGGCATTAAAGACGCACTCGCTTTATTGCCGCTTGCGAAAACCGTTATGCAAATGCGGCCCAATCATATGTCGGGCAAGGGTTTTGGCAAAGCGCCATGTCAAGAATTAGTCTTTGAAGGCAACGCAATTGATTTGAATATGCTCCCGATACAAACCTGTTGGCCGGGCGAACCTGCGCCATTAATCACATGGCCACTTGTGGTTACCAAAGGCCCGTCAAAAGCCAAAATTGATAGCTATAATCTTGGCATCTACCGTATGCAGCAATTGAATAAGAACCAGCTTATTATGCGCTGGCTTCACCATAGGGGCGGTGCGCAACAGTTCAAACGCTATAAGGCCGAAAACACTGCCCCCTTCCCTGTTGCGATTGTTTTGGGCGCGGACCCTGGCACGATTTTGGCCGCCGTAACACCAGTTCCAGATACGCTTTCGGAATATCAATTTGCGGGGCTTTTGCGCGGCAATAAAATTGATTTGGTCCCATGTAAAACAATACCAATCGAAGTTCCTGCCCATGCCGAAATTATTATCGAAGGTCATGTTTCACTAACCGAAGTTGCCGATGAAGGGCCATATGGCGATCATACTGGCTATTATAATTCAGTCGATAAGTTTCCAGTTTTCACCGCAAGCTGCATCACAATGCGCAAAGACCCAATATATCTTAGCACCTATACTGGTAAACCACCCGATGAACCAAGCGTATTGGGCGAAGCGCTCAATGAGGTTTTTATTCCACTTTTGCAGGCGCAATTTCCAGAGATTGTTGATTTTTGGTTGCCGCCCGAAGGATGTTCATATCGGATTGCGGTTATTAGCATGAAAAAAGCCTATGCCGGCCATGCCAAGCGCGTGATGATGGGGGCATGGTCATACTTACGGCAATTCATGTATACCAAATGGATAATTGTGGTTGATGATGACATTGACGCACGCGATTGGAAAGAAGTTATGTGGGCGATTTCAACCCGCATGGATCCGGTGCGTGATACGGTGCGCATTGAAAACACGCCGATTGATTATTTGGATTTTGCATCACCAGTTTCGGGCTTGGGCGGCAAAATCGGCCTTGATGCCACCAATAAAATCGGCAATGAAACCAAT
>CAYTWK010000322.1:0-2168 GCA_964442095.1 uncultured Caulobacteraceae bacterium
ATTGCTCGCGGGCCTTAAGAACGCCTATGAGGATCTTACTCAAAATAATGGCCAAGTTTCGCAAGTAAACAAAAAACCTTTCAAGATTGGCGAGAATCTCGCACTAAGTTTGGGCTCAATAGTTCATAAAACGGAAATGATGGAGCTTATCCAATATGCACCAACTACACCCGAAGTTCATGCAATTCCGGTTTTGATAATACCGCCGCAAATCAATAAAGCCTATATCAATGACCTTAGCCCCGAAAAATCGATTGTTCGTTTCTTAACTTCAATTGGCTGTCAGGTGTTTTTGGTATCATGGCGAAATCCAACCAAAGAGCATAAAGATTGGGGATTGGGCGATTATGTCGATGAATTAATCGAAGCCACTGATGTTATTTTGGAAATCACTGGTTCGAAAAAGATTAATGTTTCAGGCGCGTGCTCGGGCGGCATTACAACCGCAACCCTCGCCTCTAAACTGGCATCAATGGGTGATAAACGTATAAATGCGATTTCCTTGATGGTCGCAGTTTTAGACCCGCAACAGACCGATAGCGAAGTCGGCGCTTTGGTATCTAACAATGGCGTAGAGCTTGCCCGCGCGCGCTCGGCAAAAGAAGGCATTCTAAAAGGCGATGATTTGGCGCGTATGTTTGCATGGCTTAGGCCAAATGACTTAGTCTGGAATTATGTTGTAAATAATTATCTGATGGGTCAAGACCCACCCGCCTTTGATATATTGTTTTGGAATAATGATACCACAAACCTGCCGGCGCAATTGCACTCTGATCTGCTTGATATGTATGTCCACCAGCCATTCACCAACCATGGCGAAGTCGAATTAGCTGGTCACACGGTCGATATTTCAAAAATCACAAATGACATTTTCATAGTCGCGGGGGTGACTGACCATATCACACCATGGAAGGCATGTTATCGGACTACCCAATTATTGGGCTCGAAAAATATTGATTTTGTTTTATCCCATTCTGGCCATATCCAAGCGCTATTAAATCCACCCGGAAATCCAAAGTCAAAATATTATGTAAACACCACCAAACTGCCGAAATCGCCAGAAAAATGGCAAGAGGGTGCAGAGGAGATGGCTGGCTCTTGGTGGCCAAGATGGGCCGAATGGCTAAAAGCCCATTCTGGCGCAAATGTCCCCGCGCCGAATGATACTGGCTCTCAAAAATATCCAAACCTATACCCCGCGCCAGGGCGATATTGCTTTGATGAATAGAATATTTGCTAATATTGCTAAATCAGAACACTATCACCAATCAGCCGAACATTTTTCGTAAAGGCAAGACAATGACAAAACCAAATGAAAGCAAAATGGAATTAATCCGTATCGGCGGACGCACAGTGCGCGCGGCTATATGGCGGGCGAAAAATCCAAAAGTTGGAACTTCGCCAAATCCCATTCTTTTCTTTAATGGCATTGGCGCAAATATTGAATTGATGGAACCATTGGTAGATTGGTTTGATGACCGCGACCTTATAACCTTTGATATGCCGGGGGTTGGCCGCTCCCCGACACCTTTATTCCCTTATAGACCATGGATGATTGCACGTTTTGCATGCAAACTACTTGATCACTATGGATTGGATGTTGTTGACGTTATGGGCGTTTCATGGGGCGGCGGAATGGCGCAACAATTTGCGTTTCAGCATCCGCGCCGAACTGGCAAGTTAATATTGGCCGCGACTTCGGCGGGCATGCTTATGGTTCCCGGTGACCCTGCCGTGCTTAGTAAAATGGCTTCACCAAAGCGCTATATGGATCCGAATTATATGATCGAGAATTTTAAATCCCTCTATGGCGGCGAAGCCACTGGATCTGTTGATCATGCCTCAAGACTTTTGCCACCATCAATTCCAGGCTATTTGCATCAATTAGGCTGTATGCTCGGTTGGACTAGCGCATGGTTTTTGCCATTTCTAAAGGCCGAAACCCTTATTTTAATGGGTAATAAGGATAAAATTGTTCCGGCGATTAATGGACAGATTTTGGCAGGTCTTACGCCCAATTCGCGCCTAGAAATTGTTGAAGGTGGCCATTTATTTTTGGTTTCAAGAGCACACGAAATCGCGCCATTAATGCGCAATTTCCTTGATGGGCCACCTAAACACACCACTACTAAAGGGCCAGTAAAAGCAAAAAGCCAAGTCGCCAAAGC